>JBDTWU010000227.1:0-2631 GCA_040006535.1 bacterium
TGTACAAGATGTTCGGAAGTATTGCTTACCTGTTCAGTCCAGTTGAGTCCACCATTGATTGTTTTCAATATCAATCCTGACTCTCCTGCAATTACTCCGTTCATTAGATCAGTAAAATAAATATCACGAAGAAATCTCGCCGTATTGCTTGTCTGAAAATTCCAGTTATTACCGCCATTTGATGTGTGAAGAATTGTACCATTCGTACCGGCAGCATAACCGGTTTGTGAATCCGGAAAAGATACACCCAGCAGAACTTCACTTGTGTTGCTGATTTGTGGCAGCCAATTTGAAAAACTTCGAGAAGCACATAAAAATAATGCAGCGGTCATTAAAATTTTTAAATAATTATTCATAAGTTTTTTTTTGAAATGGATACGCCAATTTAACGGATAAAGTTATCTTATCAGAGCCATCGTCTTTGTTTCGGAAAAATTACCTGCAGTGAGTTTATAAAAATAAGTTCCGCTTGACAGACCCTCGGCTTCAAAGGTAACTTCATAACTTCCTGCAGGCTGTAGTTTATTGATCAGCGTTGCGACCTCTTTTCCTAAAACGTTATAAACCTTTAACATAATATGACCGCTGACATTTAATCTGTAGCTGATCACTGTTGCAGGATTGAAAGGATTCGGATAATTTTGTGCAAGATCGAATTTACTGGGTAGAATATCAGAACCATTCAGGATTCCCGAAACTATTCCCTGACCTTCAACAGCATTATAAAAAGTATTGACTATAACATTTCTTGTAACTTCTTTCAATCCTCTCGGCCATATAATAACCAGTGAATCAATGACGGCAGCATTTCCCAAACCAAAGTGAACATTCAGCATATTCATTGAATTAAAAGAATTTTGTGCAAGGACTTCACGGTATTGCCATGTCGGAATACCATTAATTGTTGCTTTGACTTTAACCTTCGCGCCAATTGCCGATTTGTTTGAAAGATTACTCATCGCTCCCCCTCCGTTGCATTTGATATTGATCCATTTATTTCCGTTAGTAAGATCATTACGGAACAGTCCTTTTGAGACCGTGCTTCCTGTTACATACAGATCAAGCGATCCGTTATTGTCATAGTCACCCGCAGTTGCCCCGAAATTTCCGCCCGAATTTATTACAACGGACAAGCTGTCCTTTCTAGTAAATGTTCCGTTGCCATTATTATTATAATATCTGCTTTGAAGCGGAACGTCTCTCGTTTCAAAACAATCCAGGTCTCCATCGTTATCAAAATCTCCCCAAAGATTTGTAAGATATGATCCGACATCTGACACTATAGTGCCTACTTGCGCTTCAGTCATTCTTTCATACACTCCGTTATTATTTTTATAAAGTCGATTTGGCACTGAAGAGTAATTTGTCAGAAATGCATCGAGATCACCGTCATTATCATAATCAATAAGATTCCATACCTGCCCGTCCTGTAAGTCAGTGGATAGCGGCGCAAGATTCAGCCTCACCAATGCCGCTGTTCCTGTTTCAATCAAAGTATTCTTATAAAGATTATCAAGTCCGGGGCTGCCTCCGGGACCTGTGCCGATAAAGAGATCCATATCTCCGTCCTGATCATAGTCACTCCATGTCGGAATAGTGAACGGAGCTAGTGTGTCAGTCAGCCCGGGAAAATTTATTCTGCTGAATGTTTCATCTCCATTGTTGTGATAGAGCCGGTTCGGATGATTTACTGTTCCGAAATTATTCGCTGCTACAATAATTAGATCCGTATATCCGTCATTGTCATAATCTGCCATAGCACATCCCCATCCGGTATTGAATACCGAATCACCTATCTCCCCTGCTCTTATTTTAATAAATGAACCAACACCGTTATTCTTAAATAAGAAAGAATTCGGACCAAATGTAGAAGTCAGGAAGCCATCAATAAATCCGTCGTTGTTGTAGTCTGCCCATGTGTTGCTTAGAGTCGGTGCCTGCGGCCCCAATGCAGACTCAAGCTGTACAAAATTTCCGCCGCCGAGATTTTTGTAAATTGCTTTACGGTTAACATAAAGATCAAGAAGCCGGTCATTGTTAATGTCTATCCAGCTTGATCCGAAATAGCTTCCGGTAAATACATCCGTAACAATTGGATTATTTGTATCAGTGATCTTCACAAAGTTTTGAGCAGATAAATTTGCGCAGTAAAAAAACGCTGCTGTAAGGGCTAAAAAAATTTTATACGGGGGTTTTAGGGAAGCTTTAAATAAAAACATAATATCTCCTTTTTTTTAGTTAAACAAAATTAAGGAAGTATTATGTATTAAGACATCTCACAAGTATATGGTTTTTGACCAGCAGATCACTCTGATTATCAGAATTGCGAAGATGCTTGCTTCTCGTTCGACAATCGTTTTATCCACGTTCCTGTGTCGTTATTTTATTAATTGATCGACAGAGTCACTTATATCGAAGGAAAAACAGACGTAGGTTGATTATAAATATAATGTACATTTAAAAAGCAGATTAAAATATTTTAATCTGCTTTTAAAAAATTCATGTAAGTTACTCTGATAAATTTAACATGTGAACCTGAATTATTTTATCAATATCATTTTTCTAATCTGAGATAAATTTCCGTTTATCAATGTATAATAATATATTCCGGTCGAAAATGCTGAGCCGTCA
>JBDTWU010000228.1:0-3564 GCA_040006535.1 bacterium
TTTACTGTGATCTAAACATAACTCAATTTATTATGTTATTCAATGAGGATTTGGAATTTGGGATTTCGGATTTGGAATTTTTCAATAAAAAAGCCGGGAAGTCTATTCCTCCCAGCTAATTTCTCATTATGCATTTCTAAAATCAATTTAGAACTCTACAAACTTCATAAAATCTAAAATCTACAATCTGAAATCTAAAATTTATTTTACCAGCAGCATCTTCTTCGTAATTGCTGCTCCGTCCGATATTATCTTATAGAAATAAATCCCGGATGTTAAAGCAGACGCATTAAAATTTATTTCATATGTTCCGGCATTTCTGATTCCGTCAACTAATGTTTCAACTTCTCTTCCTAATTGATTATAAACTTTCAAAGATATATTTCCTGAATTTGGAACATCAAATTTTATTTTTGTTGATGGATTAAAAGGGTTAGGATAATTTTGATATAAATTATAATTATCAGGTACCTGTGAGGAAATAATACTTTCATTCACTGCAGTTATGACTGAGTAGCTGACATTCAATTTAAACAAGGAACTGGTTTGCATATTCAGTATCATATTTTTATCTGGAAGAAGAATGCCTGCACCTGCGCCGCTAAGTGAACCGATGGTAGTATAATTCTGACCATTAAAAGTGAAAGCAGATTGTGCACCGTAATTTCCAATAAGTATTACATTTGGATCTTCATAGCAAACTCCCGATCCCCAACCGCTGAAGCCTGTGCTGAAATCAACATTCCACGTAGTGCCATAATCCTGACTTCTGTACCAGTTTGAACCTCCCCATTCTGTAGCATAAACTTCTTCCTGTTCAAATACTGTATTGCACATGGAAGGAGATTCACTGGAGCTTAAAGTCTTCACACGTGTCCAGTTAACTCCGCCGTTCACTGATTTGAAAATATCCGCAAGACCAGAACCGGTAATTCCGTCACCGACAAAAATAACATTTGAGCTGTCCCACATTACTAATATATCACAAGGACTTCTGAAAGGAAAATTATTGCTGATCTCTGTAAACGTTGAACCGTTATCTGTAGATTTATAAAAACCACCGTTATCAGGAGCAAAATAAAACACAGCCGGATTGTTTTGATCCATCTCAAGAGGCTGTCCATAGTTGCTGAAATCTCTTGAAATGCTGGTAGTCCAGGTTGCACCATAGTTTGTTGATTTAGTTACCCTGTCCGGGCTTCCTGTTATTGCAGCAATCCAAACATTAGTGTCAAGCGGACTTACATAGAATGAATGAGCGCTTCCTCCACCCGCGATCGTTGCAATACTAGTCCAGTTATCACCGCGGTTTCTGCTTACATACACTGTACTTCCGTAAACTACGAATACTGTATTTCTATTCTTTGGATGCTGGCAAAGATTATTTCCAATACCGCTGCCTGCGCTTAATTTTGATTGCCATTGATAAGTCATTACTGCTCCTGCAGTCAGTGCCCATGTTTCACCTGCATTTGTTGTTTTTATAATTGCGTTATTAAGGCTGCTTACAGCAAATCCTAAATTTGAATCATGATAAAAAATATCAACCAGGTTAGCAATCATAGGATTTGCCTCAAAATTATAAAATCTTGTATCACCGTTTTTATTATTTCTTATAAATCCGCCACCTCCGCAAATGTGAACATCGTTTATGCTAGTTCCGGTAACGCTGTTAATATCAGTCACAATTCTTGTATTTACGCTCGACCATGATGAAGTACCCTGCTTCACATATAAAACCCCATACTCTCCTGTCAGGGCAATTCCATCTGAAAAATATTTTACCTTTAATAAATTTCTTGTTGTACCAATGGATTCCTGAGTCCAGCTCGAACCGCCGTTTAAGGTAATATATACTGTTCCGTTTTTTCCGACAACAATACCTTTCTGGCTATCAAGAAAAGAAATTGAATTCAGATCAACTGAAAGTATGCCTGTATTAGACGGGCTCCAGTTAAGACCTCCGTTTACAGTTTTAAATACTACACCACCGTCCCCGCACACAAATCCTGTATTGTCGTCAATGAAGTATATTGAACGCAGAGTTGTAGTCACACCGACGTCGTAGGGAGTTATGGCAGCATTTATTTTCCTAGTCTTGTATATTTTTCCGTTGTCCCCGGAGATCCATACGTTATCATTAAAAGAAACTACGTCTTTAAAATTTACCGACGGTAATGTATAGCTGGCCCATGTATTACCTGCATTAGTTGAACGGAAGATCAATCCATTATCTCCTACCGCAATTACATTTACACCGTCCGGACTTTCTATCCCGTTAAAGCCAAGTGAGAATATTGATTTTGTATTTATTAATAGTGCACATAAAAAAAATATTGAAAGTAAAATATTCTTTTTCATACTGATAGATTATTTAATTTCGAATAGATAAAAATAACCTTTAGAGGAGGTAATTACAATATTAATTTATTGTATACAATCGAATAAAATCGAATGGTGCAAGTATAGTAGATGGGGTGTAAAAAATAATGTTGATAATCTGACACATTCAGAAAAGTATGATAAAAAAGGTGCATGCTTTAAATTTTTATCATAAAAAAACCGAAAGTTAACAAATTTTAACTTCCGGTTAATTTGGAGTCGTGCTATAAACTTACTTTTACTTTGCTGCCTGCTGTTTATTTATTTTCTCCTTTTGATCCCTGTATGCTTTCTTATCATAAATCTTGATAGCCATATCAATGCTTTCATTAGCTTTCTTAATATTTTTATTTTGCAACTGCAGATCTGATATTACATAGTAAACGCTTGCTTCGTTCACTGTGCCTTTTACATATTCGAGAGATTTCTCAAGAGTTTTTATAGCTTCTTTTCTCTCGGGCTTCGTTGATTTTTCATTCTTCATGGTTTTATAACCTCTATCCAGAAGAAGTGAACCGTAGCTTTGCTTGAGATCAAAATCATTCTTTCCATACTTTGCAAAAGCATCATTGTAAAACTGGTCAGCTGATTTGTAATCGTCTTTGTCGGCATAAAAAGATGCAAGGCTTATATAACCATCCTTCGCTTTCTCGCTGCCTGGATATTCAATCAACAGCTGTTTCAATGCAGCCGGATCTTCATTCAGATAAGCAAGCATAAATTTTGCGTCATCAGTAAATCCTTTTTGATTGCCCGGATCAAAACTAATTGTATTGTTAAGATAAAATTTTACGTCACCTTCAAGCCCGTTAGATGAAATCTTATCGGCTAATTTATAATTTGCTTCAGGATCGGTAGGATTATCTTCGACTAATTTTTTTAATGCGCTGAAAGTATTAACACCATTATTATAATCTTTCATCTTCTGCAAAAATTGTTCAGCAGGAAGATAACCGTATATCCTGTCGATCTCGTTTCCGTCTGCGCTTGCAAACACTATAGTTGGATAACCTTTAACTCCATATTTTTTTGCAAGATCAGGACCTTCGCCTTTTTCTGCATCGATCTTCCAGTTGATCTGATGCTCGTTTGCATAAGAAGACACATTAGCATTTGTATAAACTTTTCTATCAGTCTCAATGCACCACTTGCACCAGTCGGTAATAAAATCTATCATTACAA
>JBDTWU010000229.1:0-1894 GCA_040006535.1 bacterium
ACGCCACGTTATCTGCGAATTGCCGGTGACCAGATAAGCCCCAGAGAAATAAGAGAAGTGATGAGTGAGTTATCCGGAAAAAAATTCCGTCTCTTCAGAACAGGTGGACTTGGATTGCTAAGCATTATAATAAAAATTGCCAGAATAATTGCTCCTGGAAAGAATGAACTCTATCCTGCCTGGCAGGGAATGCAATACATGCGAAATATGATGGACGAAAGATCAAATTTAAACACCGTCGACAACAGTCGTTATCCAGATATGAAATGGACAACGGTTAAAGAACTACTTTCAAATCATAAAGTTAGATGATAATAAAATTGAATTGGGCATCTAATTAATAGATAATTTAAACTAAGGAATAAGATTACCACGCTTAAAAAATCAACGACAAAAGAATCATAACTCATCGGATTTCTCAATCAGCCAGCTCTTATTCAGCAGTATTTTTGTATTTATAATCTCTTTTTTTAATTCCGGTGCTTCCTTTTTATCATTGCCTGATCTGATCTTTATTAATTCTCTGACAAATTTTAGAAAATTCAGAAAGCCTTCCCGGTATGATGCTGCTGAACTATTGTACATAAGGAAGTGTGAAAAGGAGTCTATCAAAGAAAGTGCAGGTTCATAGGATTGCATTTCATAATAAGTTTTCAAAGTTAAGACCCGTACATCAAATTTAAACACAAAGAAATTATAGTTAACCTGAATAATTTCAGAGAGCGCTTTATCAAGCTCTTTCCTCCCAAAATGAATATATGCATACGCTAGGTGTTTGACATCCTCTCTGTATTTGGGGAGGAGCTTATCAAGATATTCAGCAATAAAATTTTCAACCCAGTCGAATTTCTTTAGGGATTGCGCGACATAAAACATGTTTCGGAATAAGTTGAGTTGAAAATAATCGGAGTCGGAATGCCTGAATATATTTTTTGAAAGCATAAGCTCATACACTTCCATAAGGCATTGATTATATTTCTTTGCACCGGTTGAAATGAAAGAAGTGCAGATACTCTCAAGGATAATGAATAAGTTAAACTGTTCCTGTCTTTTAAACAAATGCAGGTTCTTATCTATCAGATCCTTTAGCTTAATATAATATTCTTCATTTTCATGATCCTTAAAGGAGAGATACATATAATAGTAGATCAGCAGTATTGAATAATTATCATAATTATTTTTGCGGCAGTATTCAAAGAATCTTTTGAGATCGGTACTATTTAGAAATTCCTCAACAACATTAAAATCAAATTCAACATTAAGAACTTCCTTTTGGCTCATCAGCTCATGGGCAATATTCAGTATGTTTACAAGAAAAAAATTTATGAGATACTCACCTTGTTTCAAAACGTCAGCGGCTAATTCCGGCTGCCTTCCCTGAGAAATATGATTATCAATTTTTTTAGTCTGGAGATCAAACATATCCTGTAAATATACCATATCGAATAACCCGTCACTTGCCAGAAGATCTTCTGCAATTTTTTCCTGGCGCTTGAACAGCGTGTTCAGATTTCTGTTACTCAGCTCGTTGAGTAAAAATTTTTTCCCCTGAACAGGATTGTTAAAAAGATTAACATAAATTAAAAATTCTTCCGCGAGCTGCAGAAGGTCGGACATGATGATCCTCATTACAGCATCATTGTATTTTTTACCGGGGTAAATTTTTTTAAAAATAATTTCTTTCTCCAGCTTTGGGTCATTCAGGGCAGGGTAAAACTTTGTGATGATCTCGGTGATCTTAATTACATTTTTATTTGTATTGTGAAACGGGGAACGGACGAAGTTTCTGAAGTCTTTCAATTCTTCCTGAGAGAAGGTCTTAACAATATCTAAAAATTTACTTTTTAGCATAAAGCTTACCTTGAAAATTATAAAACATTCATTTCAATCTGCG
>JBDTWU010000230.1:0-3304 GCA_040006535.1 bacterium
GCTTGACGCCTAAAAGATTTGCCAGGATCAGGGAAGTTGTTGAAAAAAGACAAAAATATTTTACTGTTGTTCTGGAAAATATTCACGATCCGCATAATGTAAGTGCAATACTCAGAAGTGCCGATGCTGCGGGGATCGATAAAATTTTTCTGATTTATAACACTAATAAATTTCCGAAGATAGGAAAGACCTCCTCAGGCGGCGCGAAAAAATGGATTGAACTCTGCAGGTATGACAATGTAAAGGATTGTTTTGATAAGCTTAGGAAAGATAAATTCAGAATTTATTCGAGTTATATCGAGGAAAATAAAAGAATTTATAATATGTATGACCTGAATCTGTCGGGGAAAGTAGCTCTGGTATTTGGCAATGAACACACGGGAGTTTCCGAAGATGTTAAATTGTTTTCCGATAAAAGCTTTATGATACCCATGCATGGAATGAGCCAGTCGCTTAACGTCTCCGTTGCTGTGGCAGTGTGTGTGTATGAAGCATTGAGACAAAGAGGGCTGAAGGGAAAATATGTAAAGTCGGATTATTCTAAAAAAGAGCTGGAGAAAAAATTCAGGGATTACAGTATAAAATAAAAATTAATGCTTCCTAAATATTTATCAAAAGAACTTAATCTGAAGAATCTGGATAATTTTTTATTGATCTCAGGTCCCTGCGTTGTTGAATCCAGATCCATTGTTTTTAAGACTTGCGAGTATCTCAAAAAAATTACAGCTAAGCTTGACATACCTTTTATATTCAAATCCTCATACATAAAAGCAAACAGGACTTCTTCTGATTCTTTCAGGACGATAGGAATAGACAAGGCACTAACAATACTTGCTGATCTGAAAAAAGAATTTGAAGTGCCTATACTTACAGATATTCATTCCGAAATTGAGGTAGAGATAGCAGCAGAAGTTGCCGACATTCTTCAGATTCCGGCATTCCTTTCACGCCAGACAGATCTGCTTGAAGCAGCGGGTGAAAGCGGAAAAATCGTGAACATAAAGAAGGGACAATTTCTTGCTCCCGAAGATATGAAATACCAGGCGGCGAAGGTTGCTGAAACAGGAAATAAGAAAATTTTTCTTACTGAGCGCGGCTCTACATTCGGCTATAATAATTTAGTGGTGGATATGAGGAGTTTGGTCATAATGAAAAAGTTTGGCTATCCGGTAATTTTTGACGCAACACATTCAGTCCAGATGCCTTCCAAAGAAAATGGTGTCAGCGGTGGAAATCCGGAATACGCTGCGCCTCTTGCACGAGCCGCCGCCGCAGTCGGCGTAGATGGATTTTTTATAGAAACCCATCCCGCTCCGTTGAAAGCCCTTAGCGATGCAAGCAGCATGATCATGCTGGATAAAATGGAAAACATTCTTATTCAGCTGTTAGCTATACATAAGCTCAAAAATAAATTAAAGCCTGATAATACATGAATCTGAAAAGTCATTCTAATTATCATTCCGAAAAAATCAGATTGACTTATTATGCCGGGATCTTTTTAATTTCGCTGTCTACACTTCTTCTTGAATTTTCATTAACACGTGTTCTATCGGTTTCGCTATGGTATCATTTTGCATTCATGGTGATAAGTGTGGCATTACTCGGCTTTGGGATCAGCGGTGTTCTCTTGTCGCTGAGTAAAAAGTTAAATACAATTAATCCGGAAAAGCTTTTATCAATTCTGTCTATATGCTACGGCTCGGCCGTTGTAATATCGTTTATACTGATTAACAAAATTCCCTTCGATCCGTTCAGCTTGCTGAGTGATCCGATACAATTTTTGTATCTTCCGGTATATTATATTCTGATAACAATACCTTTTTTCTTTGCGGGTCTTATCATTTCAATTTTGCTGACAAGGTTTAAGAATGATATATCAAAATTATATTTCTTTGATCTGATAGGAGCCGGATCAGCATGTGTGGCTTTTGTCCTGATAATTCCTATGGCAGGAGGAAACGGCGGAGTAGTTTTTGTTGCAGCGATCGCATTCGTTGCTGCTATAGTTTTTTCATTTCAGAATTATAAGACAATTTCATTTGTATCATTTATCATGCTTGTTATAACGCTTACTTTTCTGATCAATTCGACAGAAAGATTTCCGATAAATGTTACTGTCAATAAAATATACGGAAATTATATAAAGGACAGACCGGATCTGAAGGTCAGAACTGAATGGAATACATTCTCAAAAATTGATGTGATGAAGGATGAAGAGAAAGCTGAAGACGGTTACGATATTTATCTTGCGATCATTGATGCGGGGAATGCCACAACAAATATCCCTAATGTAAAATCTCTTCCACTTACGACCAAACCTGCTGATGCTTCTAACCTGGCATTTGCAACAAAGGATTCAGCCGGAAAAGTTTTTATAATAGGCTCAGCAGGCGGCGGCGAAATTCTTACAGGACTATATCATAATGCAAAAAATATTACTGCGGTAGAAATTAACGGAGTTCTTAATGATCTGATACAAAGCGACCTGTCTTACTGGACAGGACCTTTGATAAGAAACAATAAGAAGGTTAACCTGATCACTGACGATGCACGGTCAGTCTTATCATCTAAAAGGATTTCTTATGATGTAATAATTTCTGCACACACGATCTCTGCATCAGCCGTTTCCAGCGGAGCAATGGGTCTGGTCGAGAATTATATCCTGACAAAAGAAGCTGTGAAGGAATACCTCAATCATCTGGAACCTGGCGGCGTGCTTTATATTTCCCGTCCCGAAACACAGCTGCCTAAAATAATTACAACGTTAAAAGAAGCGCGGTTTGAAAACAGCGGAGGACTTGAAGACAGTAAAAAGAATTTCATTATTTTCAGGAGACCGCCTAACAATTTTGAAAATGAAAAGAGCTTTCTTGCCGGAGTATTATATAAGAAAGACGGCTTCAATGCTGAGGATATAATTAATGTTCGCAATGAAGCGAGCTCACTGAGCATGGAAATATTGTATGATCCGCTTTCAACACAGGAAAGCATCTATAAAAAGCTTATTGAATCAGAAAATATTTATGAAGAAGTAAAGAATTATGATAAGAAGATTGAGCCGGCTACGGATGACAAGCCTTTCTTTGATCAGAATATCGGCTTTGCAAATCTCTCATGGAAGGGAGTAAAAGAAACTTTTTCTCAGGATGACAAGGCTATACTTGCATTAAAGGACAAGCCTGTAGCCGAGACGACACTGCTGGCAATACTGATCCAATGCTTTCTTATAGCAGGGTTATTAATTCTGCTACCGTTAAAATTTTTTAGGAAAGAAGATGTAAAAAAAAATTCTGCTGATGAATTT
>JBDTWU010000231.1:0-8169 GCA_040006535.1 bacterium
TGATCTTATCTTCGAAGCCACAAGGCCAACCAGTTCCTTATTGATCCCGTTTACAACTACTGTGTTAGGGGTTGGTACCTCAAGGTTAATGTCTGCAGGCGGATTGAATACTGTCGCATGAGAAAATCCTAGCATCATTACTAAATTCTTGCCTTTTAATTCTGCCCTGTACCCGATACCGATCAGCTCAAGCTTTTTACTGAATCCGTCATTTACTCCGGTTACCATATTCTGTATCAATGATCTGAACAAGCCATGCAATGCCTTATTTTTTTTTGTATCGTCGTTTCTTGTAACCTGAATTACATCACCCTTAATATCAACCTTTATCCCATCTACAAGATTAAGATTCAAAGTTCCTTTCGGACCTGCCACTTCAATTGTATTTTCTTTATGTCTTACCTTGACCTTATCAGAAATGCTTACCGGTTTTTTCCCTATTCTGCTCATTATTTATTTGCTTTATAAAATTAATTTACCAAACCTGGCAAACAACTTCTCCTCCTACCTTTGAATCTCTTGCTTCCCTGTCTGTCATTAATCCTTTTGATGTCGACACTATTGCAATTCCATAACCGTTTCTTACCCTGGGAATATCCTCGTGCCTGACATATCTGCGAATGCCAGGTCTGCTGATTCTTTTTAAACCCAGTATTACGCTGTCACCATCCGAATATTTTAATTTTATTGAAAGCATCTTAAATTTCTGATCGGTCTCAATTACTTTAAAATCTTCGATGAATGAAGTCTTCTTAAGTATAGTACTCAACGCTTCTTTAAAAGTGGAAGAAGGAATATCAACAGTTTTCTTACCTGCCTTCAGTGCATTCCGTAATCTTGTTAAATAATCCGATATGGGATCAGTCATTGACATTTATTATTTCTCCTAAATTCTTTTTTAATTTACCAACTGGATTTTACAATTCCGGGAATTTTTCCCTGCAAAGCTAATTCTCTGAAAACTAATCTCGACATTCCGAACTTTCTGTAATAAGATCTGACTCTTCCCGTTACATTACACCTGTTATTTAATCTCACCGCACTGCTGTCTTTCGGTAATTTCTGCAATGCCTCATAATCACCTTTTGCCTTCAGCTCTTTCCGTAAATCGGCATATTTCTTTACAATTCTTTCTCTTCTTTTTTGCTTTGCAATTAATGCTTTTCTCGCCATTTTATTATATAGCTAATTTAATTTTTTGACTCTCTTGTTATAAAAGGTAGACCAAATGCTTTTAACAATTCAAATGACTCTTCATCAGTATTTGCTGATGTTACAAAGGTCAGATCCATCCCTGATATTCTGTTTACATTGTCTATATTAATTTCGGGAAAAATTATCTGCTCCTTGATTCCAATGCTGTAATTTCCTCTGCCGTCAAAACTCTTATCAGATAATCCTTTAAAATCCCTGATTCTCGGTATAGCTACATTTATGAATCTTTCAAGAAATTCATACATTCTGGCATTTCTTAATGTAAGCTTAACTCCGATGTTCTGACCTTCCCTCAATTTAAAGTTGGAAACGGATTTCTTAGCCTGAACTACAGCGGGTTTCTGGCCGGTGATAGCTTCAATTTCCTTTACAGTGGTTTCAATTAATTTCTGATCAGCGGTTGCAGCACCTACACCAACATTAATATTTATTTTCTGCAATTTGGGTGTCTGCATCACATTCTTGAAATTAAACTTTTTCATCATTTCAGGTACCACCTTATCTCGGTAATGCTTCAGTAAATTCACAGGAACTTTTTCTTCTTTAAATTCTTCCTTAGTCTTTGCAGATTTTTTATCTCCGTCCTTTTTTTCAGGAGATGTTTCTTTTTTTCTGTCTGATTTTGTTTTAGCCATAGTTATTATTAGCTGATAATTATTTCGCCGGATTTTTTGCTTAATCTCATTCTGGAAACTTTGCCGGTCTTCTCATCTTTAATTATTTTAGATCCGATCCTAGTAGGCTGATTTGTCTTTGGACACATTAGCATTATATTGGAAATGTTAATAGGAGCTTCCCTTTTTACAATTCCGCCTTGCTGATTCTTCTGATTGGGTTTTGAATGCCTGTGAATAATGTTTACACCTTCCACGATGACTCTTCCTTTTTCCCGGTTTATGAATAAAACCTTTCCAACTGATCCTTTTGAATTTCCGGAAACAATTTTAACTGAATCGTTTTTTCTGATTCTGGATTTAATCTTTGTCTTTACTTTCTGTATCATAATTAAATTTATTTTTTCAGATTACCTCGGGTGCAAGTGATATTATCTTCATAAACTGCTTGTCCCTTAATTCTCTTGCAACAGGTCCGAAAATCCTTGTTCCTTTTGGTTCGTTCTGATTGTTAATCAATACTGCTGCATTCTCATCGAACTTTATATATGTACCGTCTTTCCTTCTGGTCTCTTTTACTGTTCTTACTATAACAGCTCTTGAAACTTCCCCCTTCTTAACTGTCCCGCCGGGAATAGCAGATTTTACAGTTACTACTATTATATCACCAACTCCCGCATATCTCCTGTCTGATCCGCCCAGAACTCTTATGCATCTTACCGACTTTGCCCCCGAATTATCTGCGACCACTAAATTACTTTCTTCCTGTATCATTTGTAATAAACTTTATAATAAAATAAATTATTTTACTTTTTCCACAATTTCTACCAGTCTCCATCGCTTGGTCTTGCTCAGAGGTCTTGTTTCCATGATTTTCACCTTATCACCAATATCACAAGTATTCTTAGAATCGTGAGCTGCAAACTTTGTAGACTTTTTGTAGAATTTTTTATATATAGGATGCATTACTCTTTTCTCTTCAATTACTATAATTGTCTTATCCATCTTGTTGCTGAGCACTTTTCCGACTTTGGTCTTTCTCATGCCGGTACGGGAAGTCGTTTTCTTCTCCGGAGAGACGCTGCTTTCTTCTTTAACTTCTTCAGTTTTTATTTCTTCAGACATCTATTTATTTAAGTTTTTTTTCTTTGTTAGATTTTCGTTTATCTTGAGCTCTTTTTCTTTAAGAATAGTTTTAATCTTAGCAATATCTCTTCTTATATTGGTAAGGGATTTATAATTTTCTAACTGGCCTGTGGCATGCTGAAATCTTAAATTCTCCAGCGCTTCGTAATTATCTGTTAAAGATACTTTAAGATCCTCAACTCTCATGTCTCTGACCTGATATGCTTTCATTTTATTTCTTTTTAAAAATTAATTAATCTATTCTTGCAACAAACTTTGTTTTGATAGGCAATTTGTGAGAAGCTAATCTTAATGCTTCCTCCGCAACTGTTTTTGTAACCCCGTCAACTTCAAACATAATTCTGCCGGGTCTTATTACTGCTACCCAAAATTCAGGAGCTCCTTTTCCTTTTCCCATCCGTGTCTCTGCAGGTTTTTTAGAAACCGGTTTGTCAGGAAATATTCTGATAAATACTCTTCCATCCCTTTTCATGTGCCTGGTAAGTGCAATTCTTGCTGCTTCAATCTGTCTGTCAGTGATCCATGCAGGTTCCATTGCTTTTAATCCAAAAGTCCCGAATGATATAGTAAAACCTCTTCCAGCGTTCCCTCTTAAATGTCCTCTCTGGGCTTTTCTGAATTTAACCCTCTTGGGCATTAACATATATTATCTCCAGTTATTTAAATTTGATTTCTTGATAATTTTTCACCTCTGCAAATCCATACTTTTACACCTATTGCTCCGTAAATTGTATGAGAAGTAACTGATGCATAATCAATATCCGCTCTTATCGTTTGAAGTGGAACTCTTCCTTCCTTGTATTGCTCGGTTCTTGCAATTTCAGCTCCGCCCAATCTCCCTGCACACATCACTTTTATTCCTTCCGCTCCCATCCTCATTGTAGAAGTAATTGCTCCTTTCATTGCCCTTCTGAAAGAAACCCTGTGAGCCAGCTGACCAGCTATATTCTCAGCAACAAGTACAGCATTTAGCTCAGGCTTCTTTATTTCAAGCACATTGATCTTTACTTCTTTATTAGTGATCTTCTTTATTTCACTTTCCAGCTGCGTAATTTCTTTTCCGCTCTTTCCAATTACAAAACCGGGCCTCGATGTATGTATAGTAAGAGTGATTTTTTTTAAAGTTCTTTCTATTGTGATATTGGCTATTCCTGCTTTTTCAAGTCTTTTCTTTAAGTAAGACCTGATTACTGAATCTTCCATCAGTTTCTGTGAAAAACTCTTATCATCATACCAATTTGAATCCCAGGTATTAATGACGCCTAATCTAAATCCAACAGGGTGTGTCTTTTGTCCCAATAATTCTCCTTATGATTCTTAAATTATTTTTTATCTTCTAAATGCTCTACTATAATGGTGAGATGTGCTGATCTTTTCTGTATTCTAAATGCCCTTCCTTGTGGAGCAGGAAGTACCCTTTTCATTGAGGGGCCGCCGTTTACAAATGCTTCCTTAATTACAACTTCATTCTGGTTTAATCTTCCTGAATCCATCTTGTTCACTAAATTACTGTAAGCTGAGACAACAGTTTGTTCAACTACTTTTGCGGAATTTTTATTTGTAAATTTTAAAATGCTTACTGCCTCATCTACTCTTTTATTTCTAATAAGATCAACTACCAGCCTCATTTTTCTCGGAGAGGATCCTATGTGCCTTTTTAATGCTCTGGCTTCCATAATTATTTACCACCTGCTTTCTCTTCTTTTCTCTGCCCAGAATGAGCTCTGAAAGTTCGGGTATGCGAAAATTCTCCAAGCTTATGGCCTACCATATTTTCCGAGATGTATACCGGGATAAACTTATTACCGTTATGAACAGCAAAGGTGTGGCCTACAAAATCAGGCGTTATAGTGCATGCTCTTGACCATGTCTTTATAACTTTCTTCTGCTTCTGATTATTCAGCTTATCTATTTTTTCTACTAAATTAAAATCTATGTAAGGACCTTTTTTGAGGGATCTTGACATTTATTATTTCCTTTTCTTTACAATAAACTTATTTGAAATATTTTTCTTTTTTCTTGTTTTATATCCTTTAGCAGGCAATCCCCATGGACTTACAGGATGACCGCCGCCTGATGTCTTCCCTTCTCCACCACCCATTGGATGATCAACAGGATTCATTGCTACTCCTCTGACATGAGGTCTTCTCCCAAGCCATCTTGATCTTCCTGCTTTTCCAAGGCTTATGTTTTCATGGTCAGTATTGCTAACCACGCCCAACGTAGCTTTGCAGTTATTGTTTATCATTCTTACTTCGCCTGAAGGAAGCTTGATCTGTGAATAGACCGTATCCTTTGCAACTATCTGAGCAGATGTTCCGGCACTTCTTGCAAGCTGACCGCCCTTTCCGGGCTTCATTTCTATGTTGTGAATAAACGTTCCGACCGGTATTGCCAAAATGGCAAGCGTATTACCTGATTTCAGTTCAGCTTCGTTTGAAGATTCAATTTTCTCTCCAACTTTTATTCCATCGGGAGCTATAATATAATTCTTCTCGCCGTTTTCATATTTTATTAAAGCTATTCTTGCCGTTCTGTTAGGATCGTATTCAACAGCAATTACTTCGGCCGACATAACATTATTTCTTTTAAAATCTATTATTCTGTATCTTCTCTTGTGACCGCCGCCTCTGTGTCTTGAAGTAACTCTGCCATGATTATTTCTGCCTCCGGATTTTTTAAGCGGAGCTAATAATGATTTTTCAGGTTTCGATTTGGTGATCTCATCGAATGAAGAAATTGAATAGTATCTCGTTGCCGGAGTTGTCGGCTTTAGCTTTCTTAATGCCATCGGATTATTGTCTTAAAAATTTCAAAATATCAATACAATTATATGTGAGGTACGATTTTTAGGAAAACTTTAAATTACTGAAAATGCTTTGGAAAGTCAATACAAGAAGTGATGTAAAATTTACTTTTTCCCAAGTTAAAGAATGTAAAAAATAGTAATCTGAGATCAAATATTTTATTTTAATAAATAATATGCTGTTACAAATTCACAATTGACAGTTGATTTAAATCCTGATCGGAAATATCATTTGATCTTAAAACAGTTGAATACTCTTAGCAGGTAAATCATATCCTTTAATCAGAAGAAAATCTCCTTAGAAAAATAATCAGAAGAAAATCTCCTTAGAAAAACTTCATAGATCTCTAACAACTATTAAATGTTGATGTCATTCATTTGGAAGACAACAGCCCGGGAAAATTAAATTTTACCTTCAGGATTTAATAATGAATTTATAATATTTAACACACTCATTCCGTCAGCCTCGGAATTGAAATTAGTTATAAGCCTGTGTCTTAATACAGGCTCAGCAACCTTCCTTATGTCATCTATATTTGGGGAATATCTTCCTTCCAGAATACAGTTTGTTTTCGCACCCATGACTAAATATTGTGAAGCGCGCGGACCTGCACCCCAGCTGATATAGTCCTTTATAATTTTAGGGGATTCAGGATTTACAGGACGTGTTCTGGTTACCAGTCTAACCGCATAATCAACAACCTCATCAGACACCGGTACTTTTCTGACAAGATCCTGAAACTGAATTATATCTTCCTTTGAAAAAATAATTTTCAATTCGGGAGAGTACATGCTTGTAGTTCTTTTTATAATATCAAGCTCTTCTTCGAATGACGGATAGTCCAGCCAGAGGTTAAACATAAATCTGTCCAGCTGGGCTTCGGGTAAAGGATATGTTCCTTCCTGCTCAATGGGGTTTTGAGTAGCTAAAACAAAAAATGGTTCTTCAAGTTTATAAGTAGTCCCCGCAGCTGTAACTCTGTGCTCCTGCATAGATTCGAGCAAAGCAGATTGTGTTTTCGGAGGTGTCCTGTTTATTTCATCTGCCAAAATAATATTTCCGAAGATGGGTCCTTTAATAAATTTAAAAACTTTCTTGCCTTCTCTGTCATTTTCAAGAATCTCAGTTCCCGTGATATCCGAAGGCATCAAATCAGGTGTAAACTGAATTCTGCTGAAATTCAAATCAAGAACTTCAGACAGAGTTTTAACAATCAATGTTTTAGCAAGACCCGGCACACCCACGAGAAGACAATGTCCTTTTGATAAAATTGAAATTAAAATCTGTTCGATTATTTTATCCTGTCCGACAATTACTTTTGATATTTCATTTTTGAGCTCAGCATATTTCTTGTTCAATACCCTGACTAATTCTACATCTGAAACGCTTTGAATTTTATGTTCTGTCATTAAATTTTTTATTTATTAATCCCCTTCTCCAACTACTTCAACTTCACCGAATTGTTTCATATCCTCCAATAACTCTTTTGTATTTCCTGCGATAGCAATCGTAAGGTTTTCCGGATGAAGATATTTTTTTGCAATTTTTTTTATATCATCTTTCGTCAGCTCATTGATCTTTCGTATATAAGTATTATAATAATCATCTCCTAAGTCATGAAGCTTAAGGTTAATGACTTTTGATGCAATGGCATTTGGTGTTTCGAGCTGTAACGGAAAGCTTCCAGATAAATAATTTTTTACATTCTGAAGTTCATCATCACTTACAAAATCGTTTATTATATCATTAAACTCTTTTAGTATTTCCTTAATAGTATTTGCTGTAATATCATTTTTAACCTCGGTAACAACAGAGAAGTCTCCTGAATATTTATTGGAGCTGAAATAAGACCTTGCTCCGTAAGTATAGCCGTTTTCTTCCCTGAGATTTTTATTTATTCTTGATGTGAAGTATCCGCCAAGCATTGTATTCATTACATAAATTGCTATGAAATCAGGATTACTCCTGCTTATTCCAAGATGACCTACCTTAAGTGAAGACTGAACAGCGCCTTTCTTTTCAGTTAAGTATATCCGGTTTTTTTCATTTTCAGCCGGCTTCAGAATCTTAGTCAGAGTAGAATCAGTCTTTTTCCATGAGGAAAATCTTTCATTAATTTTTTCAAGTGCCTCCTCTGATGAAATATCCCCGACAAACGCAACTATCAGATTCTCCGGTGAAAATATTTTCTTATATAAAGTAAAAATATCATCTCTTGTAATGTTATTTACCGACTCCCTTGTGCCCTCTACCGGAAATGCATAAGGGGAATTTTCATAAACAAATTTTTTAAAAACTTTATCCGCTAAATATTCACCGTCATCGATCATCGATAAAAGTGAATTTAATCTTTGCTCTTTTGCCCTGTTAATTTCCTCTTCTGCAAA
>JBDTWU010000232.1:0-9948 GCA_040006535.1 bacterium
AATCTGAAAATGCTTTTCCGGAATTGTAGAATAAGCTTCTTTGTACTGGCTATAAACCTAACGATCAGTACAAAAGAAGTTTACTCTCAGGAGAAGGTGATGGATGTAGGGGAAGAATTAAAATATGAGCTCTCTTACGGATTCATAAAACTCGGATATATAAAATATATTTTATCAGGTATCCGCAAAGAAGGTAAAAAAATAATTTACAATGCCAAGCTCGAAGTAAAAAGTTATCCTGAAGTTCCATTTGTAAAGATCAATCAGATCTTTGAATCAGAGATGGAATTTAATAATAATGAAGTTACCGCAAAAAAATTCTTCGAAACCAGTTTTAAAGACAAATCTATTTCACGAACAGATTATAAATTTGACTATGAAAAGAATTTTGTAAAAGTAAAAAAAGAAACTGATGGCATCACAGAGAAAAAAGAACAGATATCTATAAAAAAAAATGTAGAATACCGGGACGAACTTTCCTGGCAGTACGAATCCCGGTTAAATTCCTTCAATAACAAAAATTATAATATTCCCGTCTTTGCTAACGAGGTAGAATCTTCAGTAAGATATTCCTTTAATGCCAATAAAACCGTTGTAAACATTGAAAAGTTTGATTATGAAATTTCCGTAATTAAATTAGAAGGAACATCTGATCATACAAGTTTTTTTGGATTTAAAGGAGAATTTCTTATCCTCATTTCAGATGATGAGTACAGAGTACCGGTAAAAGCGTATTTTAATTCATCGCTCGGAAATGTCGTTTGCGAACTCATTTCTTTTAAAAAGGATAAATGGAAACCACCAGCTTTTGTAAAATAACTATGAATACCAGAGTTCTGCAGAGGGTAATATTAAATTTCATTAATAATAAAATTTACAATTGACAACTTTAAATAAATTAATACTAATATTTATTATATTAATCTCTTATTCTGCAAAATCAATTTCTCAGAGTAAAGTTTTATCCGAAGGTGAAGAATTAAAATATATTGTATACTACGGATTTATTAAGCTTGGTGAGGTAAAAATGAAGGTTGAGGGCAAAAAAACTGATGGGGATAAAATTATTTACTCTCTTTATTCCACAATGAAGTCTTACGATGGAATTCCATTTGTAAGTCTGAACAGTGTTTTCGAATCAGAAATTGTTTATGACGGAAAAGAGATGTATTCAAAAAGATTTAAAGCAACTGAGCATGACAAGGAAGAAGTCCGGACCATTGAATACAAATTCAATTATGATTCAAACTTTACACAAGTCAGAAAAATGAAAAATGGAAAAGTTGAAACAGATAATATAATTAAATTTAACAGGAATGTAAAATTTCAGGATGGTCTTTCACTATTTTATAATTCAAGGCTAAGTTCGTTTTCTTCCGAAAATTTTTTGATCCCGGTATTTATGAATGAGATGGAAACATCAGTGAGTTATTATTTTTCTTCAAAAGCCGAGGAGATCAGCATTCCATCAATAGAAAAAGATTTAACCGCGATCCGCTGCAATGGAACGACCAACTTTACAGGTGTCTTCGGACTGACTGGTGAATTTGCCGGATGGTTTTCAAATGATGAAGCCCGTATTCCGCTAAGATCACAAATGACGGTAATAATTGGAAATGTTACTCTTGAACTTGTCTCTTTCACCAGAAAGGGGTGGAAGTTTTAGAATTATTGAAGTCAGGGCAATCGTTAGATGCGTGAAATGTGATTTTTAAAATTCTGTTTATTTAATACTGTTATTAAATTGGTAAAATATTCAATTTTTATAATTTAATCATTTGATAAAAATAATTGTTTTTGGTATTTTTGTGTAAATCTTAAAACATTAACTATGAAATATATTCAAGGATATCTTTTAATAATTATTTTATTTGCTTATTCTCTTTCAAGTGCTCAGGATGCTCAGGAAATAATTAAAAAAGTACAAACAAAATACGAAAACATTTCCGATGCAAAAGCAACTTTTACACAGACTCTTAAAGGATCAGGAGGTAAGGCAAATTCCTCTTCCGGTGTAATATATATAAAAAAAGGAAATAAATACAGAATTGAGTCAGGTGGTCAGATAATTATTACTGACGGACAAACTTCCTGGTCATATTCTCCCAGAAGAAAACAAGTTGTTATTGACAACTACAAAGATGATGGAAATTCGTTTTCACCGAATAAGTTTTTATTCAACTATCCCGAAAATTTTTATTCTGATCTTAATGGGGATGATAACTTAGGAGGAGTGGAATGTTTTATTATCAAATTAACTCCGAGAAACGGCGGCAACGTTAAATCAGCAAAAATCTGGATCGACAAAAATGAGGATCTGATCCGCAAAATCAATATTGTGACCACGGAATCTACAAATACTTATTCTCTTAAAGATATTTCATTAGATGCAGGAGTGAACTCTTCTAAATTTAGTTTTTCTCCTCCGGAAGGTGTTGAAATTATAGATCTCAGGTAATTCTTAGATCAACAATTTAATAATTTAACTGGAGTTAAACACAAAAATATTTGTGTTTAACTTTTTTTATTCAATTTGAATACAAAATTTAAGAAAACTTTTAAATCTATAATTTTATTTTCGTTAACTATATTTTTTCTGTATTTAGCTTTCAGGGGGAATGATTTTAACGAATTATTCCTCGTTTTAAAAAATGCTGATTATCTTTATGCAATCATTGGTGCCATTGCAGGACTTGTTTTTGGAGGATATTTTCGTGCACTCAGATGGAGATATTTTTTAAACCCTTTAAAGAAAAACATAGGGACGGATATTCTCTTTTCTTCCATTATGGTTGGGTATATGATGAATAGCATAATTCCAAGGGCTGGCGAGGTTTACAGGCCTGTGCTGCTAGCAAATAAAGAGAAAATATCCCGCACCTCGGCATTCGGAACAATTGTAGTTGAAAGAGTATTTGACGTTCTCAGTATGCTGATCTCTTTTGGAATTTGTTTAATCTATTTCAAACAGAAACTGTCTTCTGCTTTTGATCAATACAATCTGGAAACAATTTCCCTTTATGCTGCTATCATAACATTACTTTTTGTAGTACTTATAATTGTGATTATTTTCAATATTGAAAAATCTGAGATTATTATTGAAAAAATCACAAAAAAAATACTTCCCGAACGCTTTTATCTGAAGGTTCACAATTTTTTTATATCTTTGATAAATGGATTTCTTTTTATAAGGTATCCAAAATATTATTTACAGATCTTTTTTCTCTCAGTTCTGATATGGATCTCCTATGTTGTTTCTACATATCTGACTTTTTTTGCCTTTAATATAAATCTTAGTATCTTCGATGCAAATCTGGTGCTGACAATGATTACATTTGCAATGACCATTCCTCTGCCGGCAAACTCTGCAGGAATATATCATCTTTTCTGTGCAGCTACGCTTGTAAATGTTTTTGGAATAGACAAAGAATCTGCCTTTGGATATGCTACGGTCTCTCATTTGCTTGGACTGCTGGGCATAATCCTAATTGGTACCTTTTATTTTGTCAGAGAAAATCTCAGCATAAAAAAAGCTGCTCAGTTAAAAGATCCTGAGGCAGCTCCTGATAAATAATTTAGGAATATTAAATTTATTCGATCTTAAGCTTTTCTTCTTTCCTGTGTTTAACATATCCCAATATTACCGGTAAAACGGATAATATGATCACTCCAATTATAACATATTCAAAATTCTTTTTTATGAAAGGAATGTTCCCGAAGAAATATCCTAGCAGAGTCATTGAAGTTACCCATAATATTCCTCCAATAATATTATAACCCAGAAATTTATTAAAATTCATTTCCGCCACTCCCGCCGCAATCGGTGCGAATGTTCTGGCAAATGGAACGAAACGGGCATAAATAACTGCTCTCCCGCCGTATTTATCATAGAATTGTTTAGCTTTAATGAGATGGTCTTTGGCAAAGAAAATTGATTTCTCACGCTTAAATAATTTTGGCCCTGTCTTTTTTCCAAAAATATATCCGACCTGCTGCCCTGCAATAGCCGCTATTATTAAGCAGACATTCAGAGTAAATATATCCAGAACTCCCTGGGACGCAACCAGTCCGGCTGTTATCAATAAAGAATCACCCGGAAAGAAAAAACCGACAAGCAATCCTGTTTCTGCAAAGACAATTATAATTAGTATAGTTAATCCCCCGAGCTCTATCAGTTTTTCGGGATGGTATAAGTTACGAAAAAAATCTGTTACAACTTCCATTAAAATATTTTAATTAATAAACACCGATAATTTAACAATATTACATTCAAAAAAATATTTATAAATATGTATTGTGAATGTATAAAATAAATACCCAATGCTTTTTTTATTGATATCTTAAATTAGCTTAAAAACATTCAACCATAGTTATTGTTTTTAAATATCCAAAAAATTATATTTACACTCTCGGTTCTATACTATAAAACATTAAGAACTTTATAATTTTAATTCTGCTATATGTCCGAAATTCTTCTGGAAGTAAAAGGTTTAAAAAAGTACTTTCCCATTAAAACAGGACTATTCTCAAAAACTGTCGGTAATGTAAAGGCTGTTGATGATGTCACTTTTTCTATAAAAAAAGGCGAGACGATGGGTTTAGTTGGGGAATCAGGCTGCGGTAAGACAACTTTGGGCAGAGCGATATTAAGACTGATTGAGCCTACAGCAGGTGAAGTTATTTTTGAAGGCAAAAACATTACAACAATGCCTCATAAAGAACTGAAACAAATAAGGAAAGAGATGCAGATAATTTTTCAGGATCCGTATTCTTCTTTAAATCCAAGAATAACAGTCGGAGGTATGCTGGCGGAAATATTAAAATTTCACGGAATAGCAGAAGGGGAAGCTGCAGAAAAGCGGGTGGAACAATTGCTTGATACAGTAGGGCTTAGAAAGATCCATGCAAGAAGGTATCCTCACGAATTTTCCGGTGGTCAGAGGCAAAGGATTGGAATAGCCCGGGCACTTTCTGTCGAGCCGACGTTTATTGTCTGTGATGAACCTGTATCCGCGCTTGATGTCTCAATACAGTCTCAGATTATTAATCTTTTACAGGATCTGCAGAATGAATTTGGTTTAACTTATCTGTTTATTTCACACGATCTTTCTGTGGTCGAACATATATCCGACAGGGTCTGCGTAATGTATCTTGGTCAGCTTGTTGAAGTTGCAGACAGTAAAGAGCTTTACGCCGATCCTCATCACCCTTATACACAGGCATTGCTTTCTGCAGTGCCGGTCCCGGATCCTCATAATAAATCCAATCGAATTATACTTACAGGAGATGTTCCTTCACCTGCTAATGTTCCAAGCGGATGTTATTTTCATCCGAGATGTCCAAAAGTATTTCAGGATTGTCCTACTATACATCCTTTGCTTGCAGGGACGAATGAACATGAACAAAGTTGCCTGCTTTTTCCGGAGAGTTATCCGAAAAAAGTAATGGCCGCTTAAAAAGTAAATGCTAAGAGTAGAGTTTAAATTTAAAATGTTTAATAAGCAGTTTAAATCATTTCAATCCTTCCAAAATCTTTTTAACATTTTCATTCTCAGGATTTATTTCTAATACTTTCAAATAATTTTTCTTTGCTTCTTCTTTATTTCCTAAAGCTAAATATGCCTCACCCAGACTGTCAAAAACATTTGCAATATTAGGAAACAGTATTGCATTCAACTTGAAGATTTCAATAGCTGCGGCGGGAAATTCATTCTGAAGGAATTGATAACCAATATTATTCAGCATACCGTCCCCCGGAATTTTGTAATCATTATTGTCAATAATATTTTTCAGATTTTCAGCGAAGTATTTTTCCCCTTCCTTTTCATATACCTGGTACAAAAATCTGTTGAGCGGAAGCTTTGCTTTACTATATTCAACTCCTCTTACAATTGAAGTTATAGGCTTTTCAATATTTTCAGCTGCGTGATCGTAGTTTGAAAGTATGAACATGGAATATCCTTTTGCCGGAATCGTTATATAAACAGCATTTATACCGTCAGCACCTCCGGCAACAGCCCTTATGAAATTTGGTGAATTTTTAAATTCTTCAAAGGTCTCCACAGCTGGCTTTTCAAATCTGTTCCAAAAGATCATCTTATTATAATCGCTCAGCAGTTTATTGTCATTCATTAAAGACTGATCTAATTTTAAAAGATCTTCAACAGTTGAATACATTCCACCTGCAGGTGAAGGCTGGAGGCGTAAATTTTTGTTGTCATGTGCATTTCCTTTGAGATCATGTGTGTAACCCGTTGCCTTTAAAGGATCCGGAGTATCCCAGTCGATATAGCCTGAAGAAGTCATGCTTAGCGGTTCAAGTATCCTCTCATTTAAATTTTGAATGTAGCTTTTGCCGGTAATGCTTTCTATAACAGCTCCGAGAACCACATATCCGGAATTTGAATATTTCTGATTAGTACCGGGCGCGAATGCTAATTTTTCTTTAGAGATTAGTTTTACAAGTTCGGAAAGTTCCTTATAATTTTCTTTGTTATTATTAAATTCATGATTCATTATATAATCACCCAGTCCGGAAGAGTGATTAAGCAGATGTTTAATAGTAACAGCTGATGAAACATCTTCCGGAAAGTAATTCAGATACTTTCCTAAATTATCTTCGAGAGATAATTTATTTTCCTGAACAAGCTGTAATATTAATATTGCAGTAAAATCCTTTCCGATCGATCCGATATTGTACTTTGTCGCATTTGTATTGTCAGACTTTTTATCTTTGTCAGCATAACCGTATGATTTTTCAAAAATAGTGTTGCCGTCCTTTGCGATTAGTAAAGTTCCGGAAAACAAATCAAGATCGATACATTCATTCATAAAAGAATCGACTTTTTTAGTTATATCATCCCTTTTTTCTGAAAAATTTGTATTAATTAAATTAAAGCTAAGTAAGGTGAAAAATAAAATTAATGTTCGCATAGTATTTTTATAAGTTTCATAATAAGACGAATGAAAGTATAGAAAGTCGCAGAGAATTAATTCTTCATCATTATTATATGCAACAAGATTCCGGTTAAATTTTTATGTCTGTGATATTAAAAGCGGGTGGAATAAGGAACAACGGTGTTTCGAAAATATGAAGAAAGAATTATTATTTTAGGCTGGGAATATCGGAATAAGACCATTTATTTTTAAAAGATATAAGTTTTCCTTTTCTCATTTTAGTATGCATTTAAATTGTTCTAGATTATTTTAAAGGCACTGAAAGAAGTAAGGGTAATTGATTAAATTTTCTAAAGCAAAAATTTAAACTTTAAAGCTTTGCTGCCAGAACATCTAATTTTTGAATATCAGGTGGTTTGGAAAAAAGATCACCTGCCTTTTCCATTAAAGCTGCAGCAACTTTGCCCGACAAATGCGCCTGTCTTCCGGAATCATCCGGGAATACATCGAATATTCCGTATGTCTGCGGGCTCATTCTTATTGCAAACCAGGCTGTTGTATCGGGCTCTTCCATTACAATATCCAAACCCCCTTTAAGAAATTCTTCAATTTCTTTTTCTTTTCCCGGCTTTGCTTCAAGCTTCACCAGCAATCCTACTGTTACCATTTTAATCTCCTTTGGTTTTTAATTATTTGAGAAGAGAGGATCTTTACATTTCATCCTGTTAGTAAATCGACTAATTATAATACGAAATTATTTTTGTTCCGGACTTCACACTTACTTGTGAACACTTTTAAAATATTAAACATCACCATCCATTGAACGATAAATATGTTTTTTTATTTTTTATTTTATGAGTTTATTAATTTAAGAATCAGGCACCATAGTATTAATAGTTTTTTCTGATATTAATAAACAATTAAAAGTATAAACTAATATTCTTTTATATCTGACGAAAATGTTATAATAATTTAAATATTAAATTTTTCATTATCCATTGAAAGCATCTGTTTTATTTGTTCTCTTCTGATTTTCCTTCCATATTTGCCATGCCCAGCACATAGTGATCAGCTGGTAAGACAGATACACAATGCTTTCAACAATAGAAGTTTCCTCAATATCGAAAATGTAACGCAGAATGATAAGAGTTATAAATGGTATCGTCATACCTATTCCCAGCATAGACAGCCATCTTGGGAATCTTGAATAATAGGAGATCATGAGAAATGATGGAATCATGAACAATGCTCCGGTCGTTGATGATTCATAATTCCAGTGTCCGGGGATGTCAATTTCAGCAAGAAATAAACCCTGTGCGATTGCAAGCACATTAAATCCTGCCGCTGCAATGTCTGAGTTTTCTGAAGTTGCTTTAGAACCTAAGCAGGCAAAGGCAGCAATAGCGAACAAGGCATCGATCTTAAAAAGAATTGTCTGAATATTACTTTGATAGGGAAAGAATGTTCCGGCAAGACTGACAACAAAACTCAAGGTTAGTCCGGAAACAATCCAATTGTTCAGTGATTTTTTTTTATCTTCGGAATTTATCATTTAAAAGTTATGTTCAGCAATCCTCTATAGGTTTATATATAACAATACCATAATAATAAGTTGACCTGGTTTGCATGTTAAAGTTCAGGCACCACTTGCTGAGCTCTTTTGGGGTTAGCTTTATTTTATTTCTTCTGCATTCAGGGTCAATAACTATTAACTGTTTTCTTGAATATCCAACAACACTGATCCAGTGATCTTCATGATCTGTTAGAATGATCAGCTTGTTACCCTTTTTAATATTGTATATAACCCTTTGTCTGAAAGCTTTTTCTTTTTTATTAAAAAATTCTTTATTTCTGAAACCAAGTTTATTCAGTGCTTTAAAAATTTTCCTTTCATTGGTTCCGCTTTCCCTGTCTGTACCCGAATAATCCCGGATCTTTTTTTCTGAATAAATGTAACCCAGAGCAAGAAGACAATTTCTTATAGATGCCGGTCCGCATGTGAATCTTGTTTGCTGATGATAGTATGTCATAATTATTTAATTTGAATCGCTTTACAATATCTGAAGAAGTAAATTCAAATTAAATCTAAGTATTTTTCACTTGATACACGAAACATCATTTTCCTGCAAATTTCAAACAGTGGTTAAAAATAATAAACCCGGGATGTACCCGGGAATATTGGAAATCTGAGGTAAAATAGATTTATTTGATTATTACACTCTTTTTAATTGAGCTGAAATTATTTATCTGTATTTTTATAATAATATGTTCCTGAAGACAGTCTAAATCAGTCAAATTTTACAGAATATGAGCCTGCAATAGAATTATTAATGTCAGATATATTTTTTCATAATATGTTCTCAATTAAATTAAAGCTTATATGTTATTTTAAAAGTATCATTCTTTTTGATTGTACAAAATTTTCAGATGACAATGTATAAATATAAACTCCCGAACTTAAATTTGAGGAGTTGAAAGTTACAGAATAATTTCCGGCTTTTTTTCTACCATCTACAAGCACAGCTATTTCTTTTCCTAATGAAGTATAAATTTTTAAAGTTACATTTTCTTCTTTAGGTATTGCAAAATTAATTTGAGTTTCCGGATTAAAAGGATTCGGATAATTCTGGAAAAGGGCAAACTCATTTGGTGCAGTTGAATTATTTTTATTAATCCCTGTAATAGCAAAATCTGAGAGTGGTCTTTTCCATACTGCATGATCTGAAGTCCCTGCAAACAGATATCTGTCATTTGCACAAGAACCCTCAATATCTATATTTGCCGGTAATCCTATACTAACGTTTTCCCATGAAGTTCCCCAATTCTGTGTCCGGAACATTCCTTCATTGTTTCCGCCAAAAACATTGTTTTCACTGATCTTGGTAAATGTAAATACAGAGCCTCCGGGTATCGAAGTACCAAACCAATCAAATCCATTATTTAATGAAATCCTGGTAGAAAACAAAGTGCTCATCATCCATTTATCTCCCATCCCGATTATTAAGTCAACATCCGGGTTATTGAAATAAAATATATTTGAGATCCAGGTTA
>JBDTWU010000233.1:0-3020 GCA_040006535.1 bacterium
TCGGTGCAGACAGCCGCTGCGCGAGCTGGAATACTTCTTCCAAGTCAGCTTTTATAAGAGTTGCTCGTCCCGGCGATACGTCCGGAATTCTTTATATAAATCTTAAAGTATTGAATACACCTTTTGGCAGAGATCCTATCGATTCATTGCAGGTCTTATTTAATAATATAATGACACCGGTCAATAATTTTTCAAATGAAATTCCAGGTAATTTTTCTTTATCGCAGAATTTTCCAAATCCGTTTAATCCGAAAACAATTATCAATTACGAATTGCCAACTGCAAATTACGTGACGCTAAAAGTTTACGATGTTTTAGGAAATGAAGTAAAGACTATTGTAAATGAAAAGGAAACCGCTGGGAGCTATGCAATTGAGTTCGATGCATCCGGTTTTCCGAGTGGAATATATTATTATAAAATCAAAGCGGGGGAATTTGAACAGGTAAAGAAGATGATATTATTAAAATAAGTGCGGTAAGAATTTAAATTAACAATTCAATCTTAAATTTTTATAAGCTGTTACTTTCCACTCAACCAGCAAACTTAGATTCCTGTAATTTTTATCGAAATAAATCATCAGTAAGATACCATTTCCCGTTTTGAAGCTTAAATACTATAGGTCTTGAGAGAGTTGTGGAGATGTAAGTCATTGTTTTACTGTTCTCTTCGTATAACGGCTCTGTATTTCTGGCAATAGTAAGAGCCTTATATAACGCCTGTTGTTTACTGTTATCAAAGTTTAACATAGCAGCATCAACCCCGCCCATTGAGCTGATATATGTGGGGCTGACATACTCAGACATAAACTCCTTGTAGTGACCTACATTGAGAACATTCATCATATCCTGAATCTGTATCTTTAAGCGGCTTTGGTATTTGGTATAATCGGGTGAGGTTCCCGAGCAGTTTAAAAAATTTAATGCGGTAAAAATTGTAATGAATAATAAAACTGATTTTGTAAGATTCTTCATTGCTATTCTCCTATAGGTTAAATTTTTTATAAAAATACATAATAGACAATTTTTTTTCAAGTTGAGTATTTTTAGGCCAGCAGGTTAACGCTTATAATATGATATCTAACTGAATTTTTTTCACCAATTAATTTTGTTTCTTTTCCTGTGTTTCATATCATGTTACATGCCCTGTTGCTGTACAAAGAGTGCTGTTCATTTATCTATTCTTATTTTTTGAATATAAAGGATTGAATTACAAATAGATTACTAATATATTGGAGTCAATTTTTAAAAATTTTTCTGAAATAGTTTGATCGATAACAGCAAAATCATAGACGGAAAATTAATTTCATCCCGGATCAAATCGGAAATAAAGTTACTCACCCAAAACCTAAAAGCAGAAACAGGAACAACACCGGGACTTGCATTTATACTTGCGGGAGAAAATCCTGCGTCAAAAGTTTACGTAAGGAATAAAGGAAAAGCATGTGAGGAGCTGGGATTTTATTCTGTCACGGAAACACTTCCCGGAAATATTTCGGCGGACACTTTGCTTGATGTTATCAGGAAATTTAATTATGATGAAAGTATTCACGGAATACTGGTTCAGCTTCCGCTGCCTTCACACATTAACGAGCAGAAAATTATTGAAGCGATAAATTATAAGAAAGACGTTGACGGCTTTCATCCGTTGAATGCAGGAAGAATGGTCATTGGAGAAAAATGTTTTATTCCATGCACACCACTGGGAATAACGGAATTATTAAAGAGAAGCTGTGTAGACACTGATGGAAGTAATGCAGTGATATTAGGCAGGAGCAACATTGTCGGAAAGCCGGTAGCGAATTTACTTTTGAGAACTGAATTTAACTCTACGGTTACAGTGTGCCACAGCCGGACTAAAAATATAAAAGACATTACATCAAAGGCGGATATATTAATAGCTGCAATTGGAAAAGCAGATTTTGTAAAGAGAGATTTCATTAAAGAAGGCTGTGTAATAATTGATGTAGGAATAAACCGCGTGCAGGACAAAAGTTCTAAAACGGGATATAAAATAACAGGCGACGTGGATTTTGATGACTGCATTGAGAAGTGCGGAAGGATAACACCTGTGCCCGGCGGGGTAGGTCCGATGACTATAGCCATGCTTATGAGGAACACTTTTGATTCAGCAAAGGGACTGATATATGATTAATAATTATTATGAAGTTCAGATTTCTTTCAATAAAAATAATTACGAAGCTCTGTACAATAATCTGTATTTAAACGGCATTGAAAACATACTCGAGGAAGAGGGTTTCATAAAAATATATTTCGATGATTCCTCCCTGGAAAAAATTGATCAGCTCAGGGAGAGTTTACTGAAGGAAAAAATTATCGGAACAAAAGATTTTTCATTCGCAAAATTTGAAAATAAAAACTGGAATGCTGAATGGGAAAATTCTATAGAGCCGGTTTATATAAGAGATAAAATTATCATTTATCCGTCATGGAAAGAGACCGGGCTGAAAGATGCGGAAGATAAAATAACAATTGAGATCGATCCGAAGATGTCATTCGGGACAGGTCATAATGAGACAACGCAGCTCGTGCTGGAGCTGATGTCGGATTATATTAATGGAGATGAAAAAAAATTACTTGATTTCGGCACCGGGACAGGAGTGCTTACAATAGCGGGTTTAAAGCTTGGAGTTGAAAGGGCAGTTGCAATAGATATAGATGATGATGCTATTGAAAATGCAAAACAGTATTTTCAAAAAAATTCTGTATATGAAAAAGTTGAACTAATTAAATCGAATATAGGTGAGTTAAAAGAAGAATCGTTTGATATTATTTGTGCTAATATAATCAGAAGTGTGATCGTTGATAACTTTAATTATATAAATGATAAGATCGTGGTAAACGGAAAGTTGTTTTTATCCGGGATTTTGAATTGTGAAGACGGGATTATTCTGGAACTGCTTTACCTAAATGATTTTGACATAGAAGACATTATCTCCAAAACCGAATGGATCGGAATTTATGCTATCAAAAGAAACAGGTTAACATAAGCTGAGTAACTG
>JBDTWU010000234.1:0-3373 GCA_040006535.1 bacterium
TTGAAAAATGTGTTACTAAACTTCCATGGTAAAGTGGAAATTAATCTTTACGAAACAAGCTGCTAAAGATTCCAAGAAATTAGAATCATCTAGAGTAAAAGAAAAAGCAGAATTAATTTTAAAAATATTGGAAGTAGATCCTTTTCAAAGTTCTCCTTCATTCGAAAAGCTAAAAGGTGATTTATCAGGTGCTTATTCCCGCAGGATAAATATTCAAAATAGAATTGTATATCAGATTAATAAAGAAAAGAAATTTGGAAAAATTATAAGAATGTGGACGCATTGTGAATGAGTAGCTAAAATTTTTATTTTTAAAACAATTTAAAAAATTCTTAAGGAAAATAAACTTACATATACTCTAACTTCACATTATCCGTAAGCGGATGCGACTGACAAGTTAGTATATAACCCTCTTCTATTTCTGCATCCGATAATCCTTCGCGTTCATCCATTCTCACTTTCCCGGAATAAAGCTTTGCGCGGCAGGTGGTGCATATCCCGCTCTTGCATGAAAATGGCGGATCAAGATCGGCATTCATTGCAGCATCGAGTATTGCAATATCAGGAGAAACAGATATCTTATATTCATTACCGTCTAATATTATTTCAACTTGTCTTTCCTTCAGTACATCGATCTCTTCACCGGCGGGAATATATTCTTCATGATGCAACGGAGCTGTAAAAAATTCTATATGAATTTTATCTGCAGGAATATTCTCCGATAACAATGTCTGCTTGACAAGCTCCATCATTTCTACCGGACCGCAGATGAAATATTCCGCTTCGTTTTTTTTATTTTCGGCATTATCATTCGTAATTTTTATCAGATCCTCTTTATTGATAAATCCCTTTAATCCTTTCCATTCCTGCGACAGTTCTGAAAGAGTAAAATAATTTTTAAATCTGTCTTTGTATTTGTTTTCAAGCTCAAGCAGCTCATCTTTGAAGATAATACTTTTTTCATTCGCATTGCCGTAATAAAGAATTACTTTACTTTTCGGCTCTACATGCAAAACTGATTTAAGAATTGACAGCAAAGGTGTAATTCCGCTGCCTCCTCCAACTAAAACATAATGCTTCTCATTCGATGGATTTAACTGTGTGAAAAATTTCCCCTGCGGCGGATAAATTTCAAGTATATCACCTTCTTTCAGATCCTTGTAAAGATAGTTCGAAACGATTCCGTTGCCGATAATTTTTGAAGCGATCACATGATCACTTTCATAATATGGACTGCTGCAGAGAGAATATTCTCTCCTGTACTTTTGTCCGTTAATATCAGCCTGTATGGAAAGGAATTGTCCCTGTGTATATTTGAAAATATCTTTTAAGTTATCCGGTATCTCAAAGGAAATTGCGACTGCTTCGTCGGTAAGTCTGTTTAGTTTTTTTACTTTTAAAGGATGTAGTTTTAAAGACATGAAATTTTATTATGCAGAAGGAAGATGTTCGAAAGTATAAAATTGATTTTTGATTACTATATTGTCCACCAACGATTCACCATATACCATCACTACACGATTCACAATTTACCGTCAAAGAAAACCCAGTTCAAGCTTAGCAACTTCCGACATATTCTTCTGGCTCCATGGAGGATCAAATGTCAGCTGAACTTTGCTGTCATTGACCATCGGATGCTCTTTTACTTTTTGTTCTATTTCTCCGGGAAGTGTACCGGCAACAGGGCAGGAAGGAGATGTTAGAGTCATTGCAATCAGAACGTCACCGTTGGTCGCAACCTTTATATCGTAGATCAATCCCAGCTCCCAGACATCTACAGGTATTTCACGATCGTAGCATGTTTTCAGAACTTTAATAACTTCCTCTTTGATCTCTTCAGGCGAATGTTTTGCTTTTGCATCCGTACTATTTTCAGAAATATTAATTTCATCCTTTAAGTTGTTTTGTTCAGCATCGTTCTGTTTATTATTCTCTGTGACAGATTTTTTTTCCTCAGGCAAATTCTTTTCTGCACCTGAATGTACATCTTTTACTTCAACGGCTTCGCTCTTCACATTTTCCGGAGAAATTGTTTTAATTTTTTCAGTCAAGTCTGAAGATCCATCTTTATTAAAAAGATTTTTTATTTTAGTTAACATTGTTTGTTATAAAATTTGAGGCATATTTTTTCATATAATTGATCATAGCCGTTAATCCGTTTGCACGGTTAGGAGACAAATGCTCTTTCATTCCTATCTTGTCTAAAAATTCTAATTTTGTTTCTGTAATATCTTCAGGCTTTTGATCTGATAAGACTCTGATCAAAAGTGCAATCAATCCCTTTGTAATAATTGCATCACTGTCAGCTTTATAAACCATTTTACCCTTTTGCAATTCTGCATTCAGCCAGACCTGAGACTGGCAGCCCCTTACTTTGTATTCTTCTGTTTTAAGTTTTTCATCAATCAACGGCAGACCTTTACCAAGTTCAATTATATATTCATATTTTTCCATCCAGTCATTAAATAAGCTGAACTCTTCTGTAATTTCTTCTTCTATTTCTTCTATTGATCCTGCAGCCACTTAAATCTTCTTATAATAAAAATTCAAAAATGAAAATTATTGTTGAGATCATTCATTCAAACTCACAAAAACATCTTCTTAACTTTCAATATACCTTCTGCAAGCTTATCAATTTCTTCTTTAGTATTGTAAATTGCAAATGATGCTCTTACAGTTCCCGGAAGATTATATCTTTGCTCTATTAAGGGCTGAGTACAGTGAAAGCCCGTTCTGACTGCGATTCCCATCTGGTCCAGTATAGTTCCTGTATCATACGGATGAACATCTTCAACTATAAATGAAACAACGCTTGCTTTGTTGGACGCTGTGCCGATAAATTTTATTCCGCCAATTTCTTCAAGAGATCTGTTTGCATAGTCTAATAATTCATTTTCATGAGAAGAAATATTTTCATAACCGATGCGTTTAACAAAATCAATTGCAGCCCCAAGACCGATCGCTCCCTCTATATTCGGAGTTCCTGCTTCGAATTTATATGGCAAATCATTAAAAACAGTTTTGTCATAAGTTACTGACTTAATCATTTCCCCTCCGCTTTTATAAGGAAGCATAGTGTCAAGATGTTTTTCCTTTGCATAAAAAATTCCTATGCCGGTCGGACCGTAAACCTTGTGTCCGGAAAAAGCAAGGAAGTCGCAGTCAAGATCCTGAACATCTATCTCAACATGAGGAGCAGCCTGCGCTGCATCAAGCATTACCGGAATTTCATGCATGTGAGCAAGATCAATAATTTCTTTAACAGGATTGATCGTCCCCAGTGAGTTTGAAATATAAACTACGGAAATAAATTTAACCTTATCATTTAACATCTTATCAAATTCATCCATAACCAATTCACCCGATTCATTTA
>JBDTWU010000235.1:0-2251 GCA_040006535.1 bacterium
CATTGTATTGGTGGTGCAAGCTGGGTTTCGCTGCATCACGGCGGCGGTGTAGGGATCGGAAATTCTATTCATTCGGGTATGGTGATCGTTGCTGACGGAACTAAGGAATCAGAGGAAAAGCTTGAACGATGCCTGACGTATGATCCGGGAATGGGAATAGTAAGACATGCTGATGCCGGATACGAACTTGCGATTGAGGAGAAAGAGAAGTTTGGAATTAAAATGCCGATGATTTAATTTTTTTTTATTTTCGATAATTAAATTTTTCTGCAGCTTGATGATAAATTTTACTACAACAATTTTAAAATTCGACAAGAAGGGTGAGAAGACAGGCTGGACATATCTGGAAATTCCGGAAGACATTATACAAAAGCTGTTTCCCCGAAATAAATTTATATTCCGGGTAAAAGGTAAAATTGATGAGTATGCGGTTAGGCAGGTAGCACTGCTGCCGGTTGGGAACGGGCGATTTATTATGGCATTAAATAAAGCAATGAGGGCAGGCATTGGAAAAAAGTACGGGGATGTTGTAGAATTGAAGATTGAGATTGATAAATCAGAGATTTTGATTTCTCCTGAATTATTAGAATGTTTGAATGAAGAATCTGAGGCACTCAAGAATTTTAATAAACTGATCCCTTCACATCAGAGATATTTTTCAAACTGGGTCAAAGATGCAAAAACTTTTGAAACAAAAGCTAAACGGATTGCTCTGACAATAAATGCTTTACTGAAGGGATATCATTACGGTGAAATGATTAAGGAGCAACGGAGAAATCCTGAAGCTAAATAATTCTTTTGCAGTAATTGAAAAAAAGGATCTTGTTTTTTTATAAATTGTATAAATTCTTATCACAGGTGATACCGGTTTAATTATGCCTGCAAAGATCTCGACGTAACAATAGTTGTATAGATTCGTTTTTATAAATAAAATTAACATCCACTCAATTTGGATCTACTCGAAAGATTTGACAAATACCTGGATTTCCCACGGGAAGAAGCATATAATCAGTATTTAGATGAAAGAAATCTTAAAATTTTTAAGATAATATTAATTATTCTTGCTTCAATATTAGGAATAATATTTATCGCAAACGTTGCCGATAACAAGTCATTTAATATTTCTTTAGTACTGACTCTGATTACAATCATTGTACTTTCTGCCGGGAGGATATTTTATAATAAAATTTTTAATATATTTAATATCAGGAAATATATTTTTATTTTTTTGATATTCCAGCTGTTCATGTCAATTGCTATATCGGTCACATATCCTCACGATGCTGAGGATGTCTCAAAAAGTAAACCAAAAAAGGAAATTGTAAAAAAGGATTCTGAAAAGACCGGCGACTTCGAAGTTAGTATGGGAGATAAAGAAAACAATTCATTTGTACAGTATATCTTTTTTTTTGGTATAATGACGATGATATTCCGATTTTCAAAAACTGAAATTATACAGCTGTTTGCTATTGGAGTCGGAGTTCCTATGATAGCTATACTTTTATTTAATAGCCAGTTCCATGCCTCAAGCAGTATTCCGAATTTCGTTTTAGGTTTGATGTTTTTTACCATAGCATACTTAAACGAGAGAAAACGACAAAGAAGATTCTCAGAGCAGTATGATTTTAGTTATAAGAAAAATTATGAGAGCCTGAGAATGAAGAAGGAGCTGAATTACGCGAGAGAAATCCAGCTCTCCATGCTTCCGGAGAATAACGCAACAATTGGTGAGATACAAATATCTGCAACATCGCTTCCGGCAAGCGAAGTTGGAGGCGATTACTTCGATTACTTTAAGATCTCTGAAAACGAAACGGGGTTATTCATCTGTGATGTATCGGGACATGGAGTTGCCAGCGGTCTTTTGCTTTCCGGTTTGAGAAGCTGTATGCATCTGATACTTGAAGATCATTCGAACCCCAAGGAAGTTATTGAGAAACTCAACAGAATGATCAGGAAAACACAAAGCAGGAAAATGTTTGTCACTGCAATATTTGCGATCATTGATACTGAAAAGAACAAATGCATGCTTTTTAATGCAGGTCATCTTCCTCCTTATAAAATTTCCGGTGAATCGAAGGAAATATTCAAAATTAAAAAACACGGAGTTGCTCTCGGCGCTATGAATAATGTTGAAAAAGAAGGAGCGGGGAATGAGGTTGTTTTTGATTTTAAGAAAGGTGATAAACTAATTCTATATACTGATGGAGTGAATGAAGCAATGGATAATGCCAAATCAGAATACGGACTT
>JBDTWU010000236.1:0-5042 GCA_040006535.1 bacterium
ATTATCCGAACCCATTTAATCCAAGTACAGTTATCAATTACTATATTCTATCAAATGTGAAAGGTCAAACGTCAGACGTAAAATTAAATGTGTATGATGTGTTAGGTAATGAAATTAAAACACTAGTAAACGAAAAGCAGGACCAGGGAAGTTATTCTGTCACATTCGACGGAGCAAATCTCCCAAGCGGAATTTATTTCTATAAGCTTGTGGTGAGCGGAGCGAATTCGTTGAGTGCAGAAAATTATTCCGATACAAAGAGAATGATACTATTAAAATAATTTCTGTAATATTAATCAGATAAAAAAATTAATGCGAAAAATTGTTTCGCCTTTTTTTACATATGATGCAGGATGTTAATTTGATTTAATTGATTTTTAAACAATTATTATTTTGCAACAAACTCCTTTGGATCTGCCATACCTTTGATCTCTACACGCAAGCCGGCGCATGCATTCACATTATAAATAACAAAATCGATAGTATTTATTCCCTCAGTAAATCCTGAAGTTATTTCAAACGGAAACATTCCATAATAAGCTTCAATAGGAGTATAGTACCCCGTGCTCTGTCCGTTAATGATAATATCAGTTCCGTTATTATCAGAGGACCACAAACCTTTAATGACAGCGGTCTTATGTTTGAATTTTGAAAGGTCAAATGTAATTCTGTAAACATACGTTCCTACTTCATTGAAAAGTCCTACATCAGTCCTTGGCCCTATCCACTTTGATATTTCATTATTTGGAAACCATCTCTCCATCGGAAAACCATATGACAAAGTAACTTTTGTATCCGGTCCCGGATACTGTACATCCGAACTGTTGATCAGCGTGTAATGCCAGTCTGTAGACCCGTCTGCAAGAACATTTCTTCCATTGTCCTGCCCGGTGTTGTAAAGATCAGGTATCGGCATACCGCTATCTGCGAAGGACACCGAAGATGCAAGCAATATTATTGTTGCTATAATTTTTTTCATATCAGATTTCATTAAAATATTTTTTTAATATAGGTTAATTTTCACAAACAAATATTTTTACACTTTGACAAACCCGTGTAATACAAATATTTTGTTTTAAGAAAATATAAAAAATATTTATAAAATTCAAAATCAATAAAAGTAAAAGAGCAACTGAATTTTAAATCGATTAATTAACCTTAAAACATGCGACGATGAAAAAGATGATTCTATTTATGGCATTGGTAATCTGGTTCCACTCTTCAGAAATATTTTCAAATCAAAAAAATAATAATGCGAAAGAAAGTAAACAGGATATTTCCAAAGCAGATTCTTATGCTGAAAATGTCCATATGTATATTTGTATCGAAGCACTTAAATTATTAAAGGATCGGTTTCCTAATCTGAATTTTTCTCAAATTGAAAATCGAATTGGTACAATGCAGGATATTGGGACGAGACCCTGGCAGGTTGGAAAGATAACTACCGGTGCCTACAGAGAAGATATTGAAGATGTTGTGTTTGATATCCGGGGACCCTTCGGGCTGGAGGCAAGCTGTTCGCATTTCTGGAATGCAGATGACAGGGAAAATGGAGATCACACTCTTACTCATTTGGAAGTTTTCGGAAACTTTCCTAATGCATATACAAAAATAACAAAAGCTATTAATGGTCAGTGGAATAAGTGGAGCAATGGCTATCAGCAGAGGTTATATATAAATTATTTAAATCCCTCCAATGGTCTCATTTACAGATATAGTTATCACACAAGAGGATTCATTAATTTTTTTAAAACTAAAAAGATCTTCTTTCATAGTTATGTGAATACCTTAGGGCAGGAAATTACTGTAGATGAAGAAATTACTCTGGATGATTATAGATTTAATAAAATTGTCTGGGAAGAGCTGGGAAGAATGGCGCATCTTATACAGGATCTGAGCGTGCCTGCTCACGTCCATAATGATGTACACCTTCCTCCTCCGGTCCCTAATGATTTTGATTGTTATCATGAGTACATTGATAATGCCGGATACCTCAACTTTGACTGGCAGACAGCAAAAAATTCAGGAGGATTTATTAATCCATATGAATTCGCAAATGAGCCGGTAAGATATCTTATGTATGTAACTACACAATTAGCGGATCATTATCCGAGCGGACCGGGTTGTCTGGACATACCGCAGCAGCATGCAGGAAATAATAATCTTCCCGGGGGAAGCTATCCTATGATCACTGATTATTATTCCGGACTTGGAGCTCCTCCTTCAAATATTTCGTCTCCTTATATTGAGGGAACATATTGTTTTAATCATGCAATCCGGGCAACAGCAGGGCTGATGTATTGGTTCGCTGTTGAAACCGGAATTATAAGAGCAGATTCTCTGTCGCTGCCTGTAATAAATTCTTTTTCAAAAAATCTGCCTGATAATGTGATTTATCACGGAGAAAGATTAATTCTTTCATGTGATGCAACCGGTTCAAATCTTAATTACAATTGGTTTTATAAAGTATGCCGTCCTGATAATATTTGCTCCATTCCCGTTAATGGATTATTATTCAATGGAGTATCAAATTCCTATTGTATATCAAATACTTCTTTTAATAACAGATGGACGTGTTTATATTATGATTCTATTTGTAATATTACTTCAAATAATAATTCTTCCTTTTCTGAACCACCTCTTAATTTGGTTGTAGGTGTCAGAGTTTCAAATAAATGGGGAGCAGTTACGGAATATTTTGATTTCAATCCACAAAACAGATTCTATCCGAACAGCGCTTTAAGGCCGCCTCCGCCGCCGCCGATATCAGGCTGCCCGGTATTGCGGACAAATAACGGTGAGCAATTTATTATTGAAAATGATATTCTTAAGGAATCAGAATTTAAAACAAATTTAAAAAAAGATGTTTCTGATAAGCTTTTATTAAATACAATACCTTATATAGATCCTTCAGATAATTTAATTAGCCTGGCAATTTCCGAAACGAGTATTGATGAGGATTTTTTCGATAAAGTCGGATTATATTGTGTTGATCATCCTGATAATACAACCGTTGGTGTAACTGAATCAAAAGACATAGTTTTATATGATAAAGACAAGCTGAGGTCACCGGAATATGCCGTAAAATCAGGAGTTGATGTAACTAAACAACTTGGGTATGATTCACTGTTTGAAATATCTGTGAAAGGGGAAGAGAAAGAAATCTTATCGGTTGTCTTTTCTTCAAATAAAACCTTACTCCGGAATATTACAGAAGATGAGAAAGAAGACAGCTTTGCTCTGATATTCGATGTTTCGTTTCCGATCGATTCCCCTCGTGTGCCTGTAGCAAAAGATTTTGCAGGTTCATTTACTTTTTCTGACATTAGCGGAAATTATTATGAGAATCCTATTGAATTTGCAGGAAGAGTCAAAAGATCTGAATTAATTGTTACAGTTCCTTCCAAAAATGAAATTGCAAAAGCTGAATTGACATGGAATAAAGGATTTGATATATCATACATTACTGCAGCGATTATACATTACGGCGGATTTGATCTGGAGGAATTGAAATTAATTAAAGCCGAGAATTCTTTACAGGGAAATATAGATAAGCAGATTCTTTACGATGATGATGTCCGCTCAGAAATGGACAGCAATTCATATATTGTAATGAAATTCACAGCTCCGAAAAATGAACTCCCGCCGGGCTGGAAGAGAGATTTTGTATTTGAGGTTAATGGTCATTACTTAAAGAGTAACTGGAATTATGAATCGTTAACTAATTTGAGGAATAATCCAGACGCAAAAGCTTTTTATAAATCTGAATTAAAGCAGAATTTTCCCAATCCATTCAATCCTCTCACGATCATCAATTATGAATGTTCTGTCACCGGTTTAGTGAGAATAAAAGTCTATGATGTAATAGGGCAGGAGATTTCAACACTTGTAAATGAAAATAAGGTTGAAGGAAAGTATCAGGTTGAATTTGACGGTTCAGATTTCTCTAATGGAATATATTTTTACAGGATGGAAATTGACGGACAGGTTAAAGACACAAAGCGAATGATACTTTTAAAGTAAACAGGGTTAATAAAATAGACTTAACAAAGAAGGGCGGGATATTTCTTCGCCCTTCTGATTATTAAAGTAAACCTGGATTATGAATACTTAGAATTGTTTCAAATTTGATGTTAACTAAAAACTGTCTTGAAGAAATTCTTTTCTGCGTTTTTTTCTTTAGTGACTGGCGGATTTTTTGATTTAAAATTTTCTGATCTGCTCAATTCTCTGAGAAGCTCCTTCTCTTTTGAATTTGTCTTAGAGGGAATTTTAACATTAACTCTTACTATCTGATCACCTCTTCCATTACCGTTCAAACTTTTTATTCCCTTATTTTTCATCTTCATTAAGCTGCCGGGCTGTGTACCGGGATCCACGGTTAATTTAGCTTTGCCGTTTAGAGTCGGGACAATTATATCTGCTCCTAAAGTAGCATCTGTTATGCTGACTTCAAGTTCATAAAATATATCGTCACCTTCCCTTGTAAATTCTTTATGTTTTTCTTCTTCAATAAAAACAAAAAGATCTCCCGGACTGCCGCCTCTGATTCCTTTATTTCCCTGACCTCTTAATGGAATATAATTGCCTTCTTCCACACCTGCCGGCACACTCACTTTTATAGTTGATTCTGACCGGATCCTTCCCTCTCCCTGACATTCATCGCATTTTTCTTTTATTATTCTTCCTTCACCATGACATATATTGCACATAGTTACATTTACAAATTGTCCGAACATAGAACGCGACACCTGCCTGATCTCACCGCTGCCATTGCAATTTGTGCATTTAGAATAACCGCTGTTAGACTTTGCTCCGGTGCCCTCGCATTTAGTGCATACTTTGTAACTTTTTACCTTAATTGTTTTTTCAACGCCTTCAGCAATCTCTTCCAGTGTGAGCTTTACAGATATTTTCAGATCGCTTCCATTATTATTCTCCTGCCTACCGGGATTGCGTGCTCCGCCTCCGAAAAAATCATCAAATATGCTTCCGCTCTTTCCACCAAAGCTTCCGAAAATATCTCCGAAGTGTGAGAATAT
>JBDTWU010000237.1:0-2363 GCA_040006535.1 bacterium
GGATGATATACTTTGCAGAAATAATAATTTCAATAATAATATAATATTTTGTAATAAGGAAGATCATATTGCAATACTGAATCAATCCCTTTACCAAAGCAATATTCCGGGAAGGTTTGAAAATAATAAATATTTTAATCCCGCCGAGTATAATATTTTCAGGATCAGGGAAAAAAATATTATCTCGGATTATAATTTCGAAAAATGGAAAGGTTTTGTCAGATCAGAAAACAATTCAAGCTTAATAGTAAAAAAAAATCTATTGAATTCAAATCTTTTCGTAAATATGTCTGATGATAGTCTTAAAGTAAATTTAAATCCGGGAATCAGCTATAGAGATGTGAGTGAGAACCGCATCAACAGCTTTATTACTATTGAGCCATGGTCATCAAAAATTCTATTTGCAGATTCGGATATCAGTAATTTGCCTGAGATCAATATAGCGGGCGGATCTCTTAATTACATTATTTCGTCAGGTATCGGATCAGACATTCCGCTCTGGTATAATGTAATGGGGGATAATTTAACAAATCCGCTTACAATTACTTCACCTGCAGGATTTGAAATCAGCTTAAAAGATGACGTTAATTTTTCAAATACGCTGTCTTTAATTCCGGAAAACGGTAAAATAGATAAAATTATTTTTGTAAAATTGTCTTCCGAAAACAATATTCCTGAGTCAGGATATATTTTAAATAGATCCGGAAATATAAATACTACTGTTAAGCTCTCCGGATCTACAAATAACAAATGATTTAAACTTTATTTACTTCACCCTTAAAAAGAATTTCTCAAAATATCTCTTCACCCAAAGTCACAAAGACACTAAAGAAAAAAATATTCAAAACAGAGAGCTTTGCGTCTTAGTGATAAAAATATTCTCTGTAGTTTTGAGACCATCTCTCAAGAGGGAGTGAATGTTTTAGATTCAGAATTTAATTCCAATATATTTGTACAGTTTACTGAAACAATCTCAAAACAATCTCACATCCGTCCAAAACGTTTATTAATAAAATCTATTTTAAAAAGTTACGAATTGCTAAAATATTTTTTGAAGAATCCTTAACTAAAGATAATATAATCCCGAAGGGATGAAATTATTATAGATAAATTCTTAAAAGGTCTTTATAACCCCGAAGGGGTGATATATTTGGTTATCTGAAATAAATGTCATCCCTTCGGGATTTATTTTGTAGAATTCTTTTCGCTATAATACTGCCATCCCTTCGGGATTTGGTTATCAATCTTCAATCCGGTTCTTTATTGATTAATCTTCGATAGAAAAGTTAGTTGGAAAATATTTTCAATATTAACGAAATAAAATTTAATTCTGAAACAATTTCGCTTTTAATTTTATTAATTAAAATTGTTTTGGACAACACTAAAACAATCTATGAAACTGCTCCCCTAATTGAATTGAAGATTCAAGAATAGTTAGCCATATTTCTTTACAATTAATTTTGATGATACGAAAGCATATTACTAAGCCTGTTGAAAAATGGGTTAAGCAAAAGATCAGGAACACGTATAATGAAATAGATTCTGCTAAGCTTTTTAAAAAAAAAATAGAATCAGCTATTTTCTTTCCATATTTAGAAGATGCTCAAACTTATGTTATAAAACGTGATTTTACGGATTTAAATGTATGCGAATACGGTCTGCCCATTCCTCCGCAAAGTTTATGGCTCGGGTATGGTAAAACTATAGAAGAATATCTTTACGGCAAGATTCAAATTGAGCAGATGATCAGCATATTGGAGGCGGCGGCTTTTGACATCAGCAAATGCAAAGCGATCATGGATTTTGGATGCGGCGCAGGAAGAATGTTAAGGTGGCTGTTTCCGTTTTCCGGGACTTCAGAGATCTGGGGTACCGATATAAGTGCAGAGCATATTTTCTGGGCTAATGATTACCTCAAACCTCCGTTTAATTTTGCAACTACAACCACAATTCCTCATTTACCTTTTGAGGACAGATATTTTAATCTGATATATGCAGGTTCGGTTTTTACACACATAGACGATCTGGTTGAAGCCTGGCTTATGGAGCTAAAAAGAATAATAAATTCAGATGGAAGATTATATATTACAATACATGATAAGCACTCGATTGAATTACTGAAAACTTCCCCTCTTTACAGCAGTCTCTGGCTTTCTCATTACATCAGAGAAACTCCGGCTTTCATTGAAGCCGGAGATAAATTTGATAAAATTGTTGGAATGCGCGGAACAAGATCGCAGGTATTTTATGATATAGATTATTTTTGTGATTCGGTAAAAAATTTTTTTGACATAATTTCTGTAAACAGGGAAGCGTATGGTTTCCAGACAGGAATATTAATGAAACGGAAATAAAACATTTCA
>JBDTWU010000238.1:0-3896 GCA_040006535.1 bacterium
ATATTGCTGAAATAAGAGATCGTAATTCGAAAATCTCAAATCAAATCAGTGCAACCGTCTCTTCTTTACCATTCCTCCCTTGGTATCATTGATACTTTGCTGAACAACAAATGCATTTCTATCAATTCGATAAATTTCAGTATTAAGCTTGGATATTTCGAGCCGTGTGATAACTGTAAATACTATGTCGATATCATGATCTACTTCTCCTCTTTTACCAAACCCCTTTTTGCCGGAGTATATTGTTACACCTCTGCCCAGCTTTTCAGTTATTAGTTTGCATATCTCTTCACTATAATCTGAAATAATAGTTACACCGGTATATTCCTCGAGTCCTTCGATTACAAAATCAACAGTTTTTGATGCAGCAAGATAAATAAGCAAAGAATAAAATGCCTTTTCAATTCCAAGAATTATTGCAGCAGCAGAAAAGATAATTATGTTAACAAGTAAAATTACGTCGCCAACTTTTATGCTTAATCTTTTGCTCATCCAGAGTGCAAATACTTCTGTGCCGTCTATAACACAGCCACCTCTTATCGCTAAGCCTATTCCTCCGCCCAGACACATTCCTCCAAAGACTGAAATCAAAAGTTTGTCATTGGTGACCGTGGGATAGGGTATCACTATCAGACAAATTGCAAGTACGCTTATTGCAATTGAGGTCTTCAAAGAAAATATTTTTGAAACCTGATAGTAACCCATAACTATAAAGGGGGCATTTATAATTATTATCAACAGAGGCACAGGCAGATCCGTAATTTCACTGATCAGAAGCGATATCCCAGTTACTCCTCCGTCAATAAAATCATTAGGAATCAGAAATCCTTCAAGACCCAGACCTGCTAACAGTATTCCCGAACTTATAAGAATGATATCTTTTAATTGTCGTGTGAATGTCAGGGATACTGGTTTTCTTACTTTGATCAAATTGAAGTTCTTTTCTCTTATTGTTTAATTCAGATTAGCTTTTCTAAAATCCTGAAATTTTTATTCAGTCAAAATATAAAAATTTTGAATTATAATTATGTATAAAATAATTCTTTTTTATCGGTTAAGATTATTTTAAAAAAAATTAATTCCGGATAATAGTATTCAATAAGATTAAAGGTTTGCAGTTATGAAATTACCTCGCTTAAAATAAATAGTTTAGATTTAATTTAGTTTAATCAAGACGGGGTTTTTATGATTACAAATTTTATTCAGGATATTTATATTGAAAATAATTGTCACTTGATAAATTATTTAAAAAGGATTCAATTCCCCATTGCCGGCTGTTTGATATGGATTTTTTTTAGCTTGTAAGCCGCGGTTATAATCCGGCAGATAAATATTTCTGAAGCCGGAAAATTTATTAAGCATCCGGAAGCCGGACGAAACTATAAATAATAAAAACCCGTCAGACGAATAAATTATAAATATTAATTATGAATAAAGGACTACTGTTAAAGGTTATAATTTTTTTATGTATCCCGGTTCTTAATATTTTTTCACAGGCGCAAACGGATTCAACCAAAACATCTTTCATTCCGAACATAAAGCCGGAGCTCAATATTCCAAAGCTTAATCCGGGTAAAATGACGATCGACGGAAATCTTGATGAGGCTATATGGAAAGATGCATCCGTCGCAAAAAATTTTACTGAGATAAGTCCGGGAGACAATGTTAAGCCGGAAGTTGATACTGAAGTTAGAATTTTTTATGATGATGAGAATATTTATTTCGGATACACCTGCTTTGAAAAAGATATGACAAGCGTGCGGGCATCCATGTCCGATCGCGACAAGATGTATTCAGATGATTGGGTGGGACCGTTTATAAACACTTACGGAGATCTTAAATCAGGTTTCGAAGCTTATGTTAACCCGAAAGGAATTCAGGGAGACTTATTGTGGTCCCCGGATAATGAAGATCCCAACTTCGATTTTATATATGACTCGGAAGCAAAAATGTATGCAGACAAATGGACCGCTGAAATAAAAATCCCTTTTAAGAGTCTCAGATTTCCCGATGATAAGAAGGAACAGATCTGGCGCATTCATCTTCTGAGGAACAGGCCCCGCGGTGCGCGTCAGGAAATATACTGGGCATCGGTATCAAGAGATGATCCGAATTTTATGGGTCAGTCAGGTTACCTTAAAGGAATAAAAAATATTAAACGCGGGAAAGACATACAGCTTCTGCCATATGTTCTTGGAACTCAAAATACAACACTGGAAGATGTCTCCGATCCGGATACAAAATTTAAAGCCGGAAAGCTGGACGGAGCGGTTGGCTTGAGCGCTAAATACGGATTAAGCTCAACACTGACATTGGACGGGACATATAATCCGGACTTCAGTCAGGTGGAAGCGGATGCACCTCAGATAAATATTAATACTCCTTTTGCATTATTCTTTCCGGAGAAGAGACCGTTCTTTCTTGAAGGAATTGATAAGTTTTCAACTCCTATAAATGTAGCATACACGCGCTCTATAAATAACCCGTTGTTTGCCGTTAAGCTTTCCGGAAAGGTAAAAAAACTAAACATCGGCTTTATTTCTGCATATGATGAGAATACTCCTTTCGTTGTGCCGCTCACCGAAAGAAGTTTTTTTCTTCCAAGCAATAAAAATTCCGCCTCAAATATTTTGAGACTAAAATATGATCTGGGAGGAGAAGATTATTTTGGTGCAATTGTTTCTGACCGTGAAGAAAGCAATGACAGCTCTAAAGCATTTGGTTTCTCGGGTTATAACAGGAACTACGGCTTTGACGGCAAATTCAGCATTGCTTCGAATTATTATTTAACATTTCAGATACTTCAGAATTCAACCAAAGAAATAAACGATACGAATTTTTTCTACAATAGTCTGAAGCGGTACAGATTTGATAATGATAAATATACTGCACTGTATGACGGAGAAAGTTACAGTGGTGCTAATGCTTATCTTTCTTTTAACAGAAATGCAAGGGGATGGAGCTTTTTTACTGAATATTTTTTTCAGGCTCCGACCGTCCGCAGAGATAACGGATTTATTAAGAGAAATAATTTCCATCAGTGGTTTATGATGCAGGAATATAATTTTTATCCAAATACAAAATTATTTCAGAGAATAAATCCTGAAGTTGAATTTGAAATGAGATATGATATAAATGGAAATTTGAAGGAGCAATATTTGCAGATACAGCCGATCTTTGAGTTTACTAACGGTATAAAAGTATTTGGCGGATATTTACCTTTGAATAACGAAGAGTATGGGGGTATCTATCATAAGAATATTAACAGGTGGCACTTTGCATTCGAAGCTCTGAACTTAAGTAAATATCTTACCGGAAAGTTCTTCCTTGAATGGGGAAAATATATTGTCCGATTTGAAAACCCTTCGTATGTCGGCTATGGATACAACTTTGATCTGTCGGCAACTGTAAAGCTGTTTGACCGTTTCAGAAATGATATTAATTACAGCTACTCCGAGCTTTCAAAAACATCAGGCGGGGAAAAATTATATGCAGGTTATGTATTGAGCGATAAGGTCTCTTACCAGTTCACTAAGAAATTTTTCCTGAGAGTTCTTCTTCAGTATGATCTCTTCAACAGGGCGTTCAGCATTGATCCGCTCCTGAGCTATAAATGGAATCCATACACAATTTTATTTCTGGGTTCTTCCCACAATTTAAACGAGCTTACAAATTCAACCGGCACTTCGAAATTCTATGAGACAAACAGGCAGATATTTCTTAAATTTCAGTATCTGTGGGCACTTTAAAATTTATATAAATTAAATTTTATGAGAGGTTTCGTAAATAAAAATATCTTTGTGTTTTTTGTTTGCATATTATTTTCGCTTTATCATCTCATTTGAAAATTCTTCACCAGGGAAAATTTTAAATACTACGTTTGCCTTATAATAATA
>JBDTWU010000239.1:0-7597 GCA_040006535.1 bacterium
CCAAAAATGAAATTATTATCTCGATCAAAGACTACGGTCGCGGCATTGAGCAGGGGGAGCTTTCTAAAATCTTCGAACCATTTTACAGGATAGATAAATCACGTGATAAAAAGATCAGCGGCTTTGGGCTTGGATTAAGCATTGTAAAAAAGATTCTCGATCTTCATAATGCAGATATTATAGTAATCAGCAAACCTTCGTTCGGAACTGAATTCCGGATAATTCTTCCGGAACAGCCCGCACTTATTTAAAAATTACAATCTTAATTTCTGAGGTAACCCGATACCATTAAATTTATTGTATCTTAAAATTTAATATTTCCTTAATTTGCTTCGTATGACAGGAAAAAAAATTTTATTTATATGCGGATCATTGAATCAGACTACAATGCTGCATAATATCTCAATGTGTCTTCCGGATTATGAGCATTTTTTTTCCGCATATTATTCAGATGGAATTGAAAAGCTGACGGCAAGCTTTGGTGTTTTGGACTTTACGGTACTAGGAGGAAAATTTAAGGAACAGACAGAAAATTATCTTAATAAAAATAATCTGCCTATTGATTATGAGGGGAAGAAAAATGATTATGACCTTATTGTGATTTGCAGCGACCTGATTATACCGAAGAATATAAGAAATAAGAAGATTGTGATGGTGCAGGAAGGAATGACCGACCCTGAAAATGTTTTTTATCATATTGTTAAAAAGGTTAAGGTAGCCCGTTATTTTGGCGGTACTGCAGCGACGGGGTTATCGGACAGCTTTCAGGTTTTCTGTGTTGCTTCGGAAGGATATAAAGCTTTATTTATCCGGAAGGGAGTGAAAAAAGAAAAAATTATTGTAACGGGAATTCCAAATTTTGATAACTGCATTCAGTATGCTAATAATAATTTTCCTCACAAAAATTATACACTTGTATGCAGCTCCGACTCAAGAGAAACTTTGAAATTCGAAAACCGGAAAACATTTATCCTTAATTCAGTTAGCTTATCCGAAGGAAAGAAGATGATCTTCAAGCTGCATCCGAATGAAAATGTGCCCAGAGCAACCCTGGAAATTAAAAAATGGGCTCCGGGTTCACTGGTGTTCTCAATCGGAAATACGAATGAGATGATCGCCAACTGTGATATACTGATCACTTTATTTTCTACCGTTGTATATGTAGGTCTCGCACTCGGTAAAAAAGTTTATTCTGCATTTAATCTTGAGGAGATCAAAAAATTATTGCCGGTTCAAAACGGAGGAACATCTGCCAAAAATATAGCGGCTATCTGCGTTTCCATTCTTCAGGAAAAATCTATCAGCGCAATATTAGCAGAAGAGTATAACAAGAAAGATAAGTCAGACCTAGCTTTTCAAACTGTTTAGCAAGTTTTGAAAAATTTCCATAATAATATTCTTACAGTCATCCAGGCCCGAAGAGGATCTTCACGACTTCCTGATAAAATTTTGTTTCCACTGGCCGGAAAACCATTGCTTGTCCGTATGGTCGAAAGAGTCGAAGCCTCTAAAACTCCGAAAGAAATAGTAGTGGCAACAACTTTCGAAGAAAGAGATGATAAGATCGTTGAACTCTGTAATGAATACGGAATAAAATTTTTCAGGGGGCATACAACAGATCTGCTGGACAGACATTTTAAAGCGGGAGTTGAATCCGGAGCAGATACAATTGTAAAAATTCCATCAGACTGCCCTTTGATCTGTCCGGAGGTAATTGATGAAGTAATGCAGTTTTACATTGAAAGTGATTTCGATTTTGTAAGCAATCTTCATCCCGCAACTTTTCCTGACGGGAATGATGTCGAAGTTATTTCTATGAAAACTCTTGAGATAGCATGGAAGGAAGCCGGAAAATCTTTTGAAAGAGAGCATACAACACCTTACATATGGGAACGGCCGGAACGGTTCAGAACCGGAAATGTCAAATGGAAATCCGGGAGTGATTTCTCTATGAGCCATCGGTTTACAATTGACTATATCGAAGATTATGAATTTATTAAAAGAGTTTATGATGAGCTTTATGAGGATAAAAAAATTTTTACTCTTTGCGATATATTGAAATTGCTCGATGATAAGCCTGAGATAACAAATATTAATAAGATGCATGCCGGTAAGTACTGGTACAGGGATTATCTGAATGAGTTGAAGACGATTCAGGAGAAAAGCAAGACGTGAGAAGTGAGAGATTAAATGTCAAATGGTAAATGTCAAACGTCTCTCAAATACTCACATTTTACGTCTAGCATCTTGCGTCTAGCGTCTCAAGTTGACGTTTGACATCTTATAAAAATGGATATAAAAAAACTAAAAGATCTTCAGGAAACATCATTAAAAGTTCGTGAGCATATTATCCGGATGTCTACTGACGGAGGTTGCTTTATCGGGGCATCTTTATCGTGTACTGACCTGATCGTTTTTCTTTACAAAGATTTTTTAAATGTAAATAAAAATAATCTTAATGATCCGGACAGGGATTATTTGTTTTTATCGAAAGGTCATGACGTGCCGGCACTGTATGGCACTTTGGCAGAGACAGGATTTATTGAAAAAGACAGATTGAGGAATCATCTGAAAACTAATGATCATATCTACTGGCATCCGAACCGAAATATTCCGGGCATTGAATTTCATTCGGGCTCGCTGGGACATTCATTGAGTATTGCCATCGGCGTTGCAATCGACTGTAAAATGAAAAAGCAGAATAATAAGATCGTTGTAATTCTCGGAGACGGCGAGCTTGATGAAGGTTCGGTCTGGGAAGCGGCGCTTGTTGCCGGCGCGAAGAAGTTGGATAATATTATTGCTGTCATTGACCGCAATGAATTCCAGGCAAATATTGAAACCGAGAAATTGATTCCTCTTAATCCTATTGCCGATAAGTTCGAAGCTTTTGGCTGGAAAGTAAAAGCCACTGACGGACACAATTTTGAAGAGATGGGAAAAACATTTTCAAAGTTTCCAATAGAGGAAGGCAAGCCAAGTGTAGTGATAGCGCATACCCGCAGAGGCAAAGGGCTTCCCAGCATTGAAGCAAGAGCTGACAGGTGGTTTGTAAATTTTACAAAAGATGAAGTTGAAATGCTTTTAAAAGAACTTCATGGCGGGAAGATCACTGAGCTGACTTCTGAGACGATCGTCGCGAGATGAGAAAGGATTATAGAATTACGGAATTATCAAAGTTTATAAAATTATATTTTAAAATATTACTCTGTTGAATCTTCTTTTCGGGTTACACGAAAATTATATTTTTAATAAATGACATACGAAGAATTACTGAAACAGCTTGTAGATACCGACGAACGGTTTATGATCCTAACAGCTGAAAATCGTGCAGCAATCAGAAATTTACCGGACCAGATCGGAGAGAAATTTATTGATACCGGAATTACAGAACAGACTATGGTTGGCATTGCGGCGGGGCTGGCATTGCGGGGAAGAATTCCTGTTGCACATGCGCTTGCCACATTCCTCACAATGAGAGCATTTGAATTTATCAGGACTGATGTGGGCATCAGCGGTTTGCCTGTAAAGCTGGTTGGAGGATTTGCGGGGTTTTTATCTGAAGCAAACGGACCAACTCACCAGGCGGTGGAGGATATTTCAATCATGAGGGGCATTCCAAATGTAAATGTTTTCTGTCCGGCAGATGAAGAGGATATGATGATCGGATTGAAAAAGATCCTGGAAAGCCCGTCACCATTTTATATACGTTATAACAATCTGAAGCCGGCAATAAAACATTCAGCGGATTTTGAGATCGGTAAAGCGGAAGTTATCAGTGAAGGAAAAGATGTTACGATATTAGTTTACGGAATATTATTCAGCCAGGCTGTTGATGCAAAAAAGATCCTGGAAAAAAAAGGTTTATCTGTCGGATTAGTTAACATAAGAACTTTAAAACCTATTGATGAAAAGGTAATTTTGCAGGTTGCAAAAAGTTCGCATTTACTTGTAACACTCGAAGATCATTTTATTACTGGCGGCCTTTTTTCAATTGTTGCAGAAATATTTTTGAGGAATAAGTTTATGTGTAATGTTCTCCCAATTGCATTGAATGACAAATGGTTCGTGCCCGTACTTTTAAAGGATGTGCTTGAGTATGAAGGATTTACCGGAGAAAAGATTGCAGAGAGAATTCTGACAGCTAATCACTCTCATTAAAATGATTTATCAGATTATAATTTAGCCACTTTACCACTTACAAAAGATATTAACTTTTAAACTGACCATCTAAGACACATGCCAAACAAAATAGAATTCAACAATAACTATCCCGACATTACAGAATCAAATAAGCTTTTTGAAAGAAGCGAAGGACTGATACCTGCTCATACTCAGACATTAGCTAAAGGTCCGACGCAATGGATCAAAGGGATCGCTCCCAAATATTTGGTAAAAGGGAAAGGCTCTCATGTATGGGACGCGGATGGAAATGAATATATCGATTACAATATGGGGATCGGTCCGATCGTTTTGGGATATTGCTATAATAAAGTAGATGAAGCTATCCGAAAGCAACTGGCGGATGGCATCACTTTTTCATTAATGCATCCGCTGGAGGTTGAACTGTCGGAAAAGATCCGGAGCATTATACCCAATGCTGAGTCAGTGCGGTTTTCCAAGACAGGATGTGATGTCACGACAGCGGCAGTAAGAATTTCGAGAGCTTTTACTAAAAGAGAAAAAGTTTTATGCTGCGGCTATCATGGCTGGCACGACTGGTACATAAGTGTTACGGACAGGAACGCAGGAATACCGGAAGCGGTAAAAGATATGACGTTCACATTCAATTACAATGATATTGAATCACTGATAGACTCCATTGATTCAGAAACTGCATGTGTGATGCTGGAGCCTTTCGTGTTTGAAGAGGAGAAAAATAATTTTTTAAAGGAAGTTCAGGAAGTTTGTAGAAAGAACGGCACGCTTCTGATATTCGATGAAATGTGGACAGGGTTTAGGATTGCTGCAGGAGGTGCTCAGGAATATTTTGGAGTAAAGCCTGACCTTGCTTGTTACTCGAAAGCAATTGCCAATGGTATGCCTCTCTCAGTACTTACCGGAAGAGAAGATGTGATGCGATTATTCGACAAGAGTGTTTTCTTTTTTACAACATTCGGGGGAGAGGCTTTATCACTGGCTGCAGCAATGGCGACGATCGAAGTCATTCAGAATAAGAATGTTCCCGATTATCTTTCTGAGCAAGGCAGGAAGCTTAAAGATGGTTATAACAAAATCGCCGGTGAGCTCGGAATGAATTATACAAAATGTTCCGGATATAACTGCCGAACGATAATTACATTTGATGCCGGTGCCGGCAATCCTCTTGAGATGAAATCGCTTGTACAGCAGGAGATGATAAAGAGAGGAATTCTCTGGGGGGGATTTCATAATATGTGCTACTCGCATTCCGATTCAGATGTCGGATATACATTGAAAAGCTATGAGGATGTTCTACCTGTGTTAAAAAAAGCTGTGGAAGAAAAAAAAGCAGGAACATATTTAAAAGGTGAGCCTGTCGAACCGGTTTTCAGAAAGACCGGTAATTTTAATGTGAAGCCGAAGGTGAGTTAAAATGCAGTGTAAATTCTGAGTGTTGGAGTGATGGAAACCGGAAGTGAATTGCTAAATAATGCTTTCTTTTATAAAATTGAAAGTTGTAATATGAGATAAACATTAGTATGTTGCATGGTCGGATATCTTTGAATATTTAATTTATATAATAATAAATTTAATGACGTGAAGTTATGGCAAAAATAAAAATCGGCAATTCATATATTGGAGACGGCGAAAGAGTTTATATCATTGCCGAAATCGGAATCAATCACAACGGTTCTGTAAAGCTGGCGAAAAAATTAATTAAGGGCGCAAAATCTGCCGGATGTGATGCCGTGAAGTTTCAAAAAAGAACACCCGAGCGCTGTGTTCCGAAAGACCAATGGTACATTGAAAGAGAAACACCATGGGGAAGAATGAACTATATAGACTACAGGTACAAAATAGAATTAAGCAATGATGATTATATGGAAATTGATGAATACTGCAAGAAGAAAAAAATTGATTGGTTTGCTTCATGCTGGGATGAAGAATCGGTGGATTTTATCGGAGCGTTCGATCCGCCTTTGTATAAAGCAGCTTCCGCCTCTCTCACTGATATTAATTTATTAAAAAAGAAAAAGGATACCGGAAAGCCCTTAATGATATCGACCGGCATGTCAACTCTGAAAGAAATTAAAACTGCAGTAAAGGAAACAGGTACAGAGAATCTTCTCATTGCCCATTCTACATCTACATATCCCTGCGAGCTGGAAGAATTAAATATTAAAGTCATTCGAACTTTAAAGCAGATTTATCCTGAGGTCCCAATTGGATACTCAGGACATGAAACGGGTTTAGCTCCGACATGGGCAGCTGTTGCATTGGGCGCTACTTTTGTTGAAAGACATATAACCATAGACAGGGCAATGTGGGGAACCGACCAGGCAGCTTCAGTTGAAGTTGTGGGATTTCACAGGCTCGTTGAAAATATCCGGGACATTGAGTTAGCGCTCGGAGACGGAGTAAAGAAAGTTTACGAAAGTGAGCTGGGGCCAAGGAGGAAGCTACGCAGAGTTTAAAGAGAATTTCAAATTAACAATTACAAATTAATAATCCTGGGGATTGACCACAAGTAAAACCGTGCAGCCGTTCTTTGTGTAAATCGGTTTATGATCCGATCCCCCCTCAGCATGATGAAAATCACCCGGCCCAAGAATTTTTCCTTCCGCACAAAGATCGCCTTCAATTACATAACATTCTTCTGCCCCGCTGTGATGATGAGAGGGATATTCCGTACCGGCAGCAACCTTTAACAGCAGCATTACATATTCTTTTTCTTTATTAATTGAAAGCTGTTTTGTTTGTACACCTTCTACCTCAGGATGTTTAACCCAGTCACCCGAATCTGAAAAAATAAAATTAAATTCCTTTTTTTTCCGGTCACCCTGTGAAAGACGTGAAGATTCTATCTTTGAAAATAATTTCTCTTTTACTCTGGCCTGTGGTGAGACAGATGGCATATTCAGCACTTTTGGAAAAAGAGAAACAAGGTTATTCATTTCAGAAACCAGTTTTTTATTTTCTTCGGAAGAATTAGTTAATGCTTTTTTAAATTCTTCTTTTTCATTTTTATCAAGTAATCCCAGGCTATCTAAAATTACTTTGTCTTTAAAATCGTTTTTCAATTTAATTAATTGTTATATTAAATTTTTTAATTTTTCTCTTAATATCATCATAGCTGATCTCATCCTGGTCTTAACTGTTCCTAACGGAATGTCAAAGTGCTCTGCAAGCTCCGATTGGGAATACCCTCTGAAATATGCAAACTCTATCAGATCCCTCTGGTTTGAATTAAGGGATTTCAATGCAATTTTAATTTCAGCCTGCTCCTGGTTCAATGTTGAAATATTTTCAGGATTTGATGATGATGAATCTTCGGTAAGATCAAAAAATCTTTCAATGTCAGTTTCACTCGAACGATTCTTAAAACTTTTACTTCTGATCCTGTCGATGGATTTATTTCTTGTGACACGTGTAATCCATGCCAGAGGATTTCCCA
>JBDTWU010000240.1:0-4558 GCA_040006535.1 bacterium
TGATAAAATTCTGAGAAGTTCTTACAATCATTAATCAAAGAATCGAATAATTTTTTATTAAAATAATTTGTATCAAATAAAATTCTTAACCAATAGCGCGTTTCGCGGGCTTCCCGATATGATATTGAAAGCTTGGATAAGAATTCTTTTTTACTATATCCTCCGGTTGCTTCCTCAACATTTTGCTCCAATAGAGGTTCCAGCTCTCAGTATTTGTTTAGCTAAAGAATATTCTTGTTTTTCTTTAATAAGAAACTGATACAAACGAACAATCCTTATTGAAAATGCGTAACTTTTTACATGAATAATACTTTTTTCATTCATAGTATCCTCCTTTTAAAATTAATTTACATAAAATATTCACTCAATCAAAAAGCTATTTGTAATTTGTAATATGTAATTTGAAATTATTTCTTCTCCGGTGCTTCCATCACCGTTCCGCATTTTTTACAGGTTCTTTTGTCAATATCATTCCAGAATTTTTCAAATATCGGGGGAAGCTGTGTTGCAATGTTTGTTAATTTTACTGATTCCTCATGAAGCATGTTTCCGCAATTCTCGCAATACCACTGAAATGCATCAAATTCTTTCTCATCTCTTTTTCTTTCAATGACCAGTCCTACAGTATTTGCGGGCCTTTGAGGAGAGTGAGGTGTATTTGGAGGAAGATAAAACATTTCACCTTCTCTGATATGGACATCATTTGGTTTTCCATCTTCAATAATTCTTACAATTATATCTCCTTCGATCTGGTAAAAAAATTCAGCTCCCTCTTCGTAATGATAATCTTTTCGGGCATTCGGTCCTCCCACTACCATTACAATTAAATCTCCGTCAATCATGCACTTGTTACCTACCGGAGGCTTCAGAAGATGCCGGTTTTCTTCTATCCAATTTTTAAAATTAAATGACTGTAACACGATTCTCCTCCTGAGTAAATTTTTGTTTTAACTTAATATAGTTAAATAATAATATCTATGATAATTTTATATTGTAATAGATCAACGTCAGTGTTAAAACAATACAATAAAAAATTTTTAAATAATTCTAATTTTAACCTATTATTGCTTCTGCTTCAATTTCTACAAGCATTGCGGGATCGATCAATGCTTTAATTTCAATCATCGAAGTTACCGGTTTAATTTCCCTAAAAAACTCTCCGTGCGCCTTGCCAACCTCTTCCCATTTTGTTATATCTGTTACAAACATCCGGGTTCTTACAATGTCTTCAGACCTTGCACCGGTTTCAGCCAGTATATTAACAATTTTTTGTAATATTGTTTTCGTTTGAATATAAAAATCTCCTTCGCCGATTATTTTCCCGTCTTCAACAGATGTTGTGCCTGAAACAAGGATCCTGTTGCCGATCTTTATAGCTCTGCTATAACCAACTATATCTTCCCATTTAGCACCTGAAGAAAATTTAATTTTTGTATCCATTTTTTGAATGTTCAATGTTATAAAATTTTTTGTGTAACGATTTTATTATTTGAAATGAAGCGTATGAGAAGATCACACCTACAAGCACATCAATGGTATAATGAGCTTTTTGCAGAAGGACGCTGATTCCGACAACTACAGTCGCAATGAGAAAGTAAGATTTTAAAAATTTATTCCCGGCAACCTGGAAAAGCATAAAGGCTGTTGCTGTATGTCCCGAAAAGAACAAGTCCTTTACAATTTTTTTTCCTGTACCTAAAAGAAAAACCACAGGATCCTGCAAATCAATACATCCTTCAGGCGGATTTAATGGCACAAGATACATTGCAAGAATTCTGAAAAATACTATAAGGCAGTAAGTCTGAAATGCCATCATCAGCTGTTCCGGTTCAAACGCAAATGCAACGAGGCCGATCAGAAGTGATGAATAAATTGCGAAAAATATTAAAAAATTCAGATCGATTGCACTGAAATGTTTTAAGAGAGGATCATCAATAACTTCACCCGGACGCAATTCATTGTATAACAGATATCTGCTGAAAAAATAAATTGTTGTTACCAACAGGACAAGCGTTATTATGAATTCTGTTCTTAAAGTTGTATCGGATAATAAAGTTCTCCAGTTAGAAACGAATTTTGTTTTTGACAAAGGGGAAAGGATTAAGATAAATTTTTAATGCTGTTGTCAGAACATTTTTTTACCAGCTCTTGAAGCGAGAACACTTAACTGTCCTCCATGATACACCTGATGAAGCTGCCATGCCATTATCACGCGTGCCTTCGTCTTAAAATAATCTTCTTTATTATCTGCGATATTAGCAGGAGGATGCTCAAATTCTTCGTCCTTCAGATTTTCATATATTTTTTTATTCTTTCCGATGATATCATTCCAATGTTTTCTTAATACCAAAACTTTGGGATAGTTTTTTACAGGCTGAAGCATGCTTCCTTGTCCGAATAAATCATGATATTCGGGAAAAAGCAATTCTCCTTTTCCCATGTATAAAGAAAAATCATCATCACTTGTTATAAGATGTCCCAGAATCCAGACTCCATGATTTTTTCCGGGTGATAATTCCATTTCAAATTCCTCATCTGTCAGTGAATCAATATAAATGTTAACCCATCCGTCATCATAGTATATTGTCCGTAAAAACTTTTCGACAGAATATTCTCCATAAAATATTAATAGATACTTTCACATCCTGAAGCATAATTCCGGGAAGCTTCAATATTTTTGAATGTTTTCTAAAATAATATCGCCAGGCTGCTTGTCCGCGTTAACTTCGAAAGGAGCTAACAAACCACGAACATTTTGGGTAACACAGCCTGACGATTTAAATTTTTATTCACTTCATAATGCCATACATGCAATTTAAAGTTAAAATAATTTTCCTTGAACTTTCTCGACTTTTCAATATCCGGTACATGCAAATGAAATGATTCAGATCCATTTGCTTAGGATTCAACAGTAATGTTTTCATTTGGCAGCAGGTCAAGGAAATGCCAGATATTACAATAAAAATCTCCCGGACCGAAATAATCCTTTGCTACTCTTCTCATGTTTCCGTCTTTTTCTTTTTCAAATACAGAAACCCCGGGCCAGTAATTATGTTTACCTTCCTTAATTACGTCATAACCCATGTCAAAAATAAAATCTGAATCTGCAGCAGAGTAAGTTTTGTAATCCCAGCCTCTGGACTCAGCAAATTTTTTCTGCACCTCAGGCTTGTCAGGACTTACAAGAACAAATGGAGCCTTCTTTTCAATTTCTTTATAGGTATCTTTAAATCCATCAGCCCACATTGTGCAGTATGGACATGATCTGCCCATGTTATGTACCAGGATAAGATGATTCTTTTCTCCAAACATTTCCGAGAGCTTAACATCATTCCCGTCTCTGTCTTTCAAGATATAATCTTTAACTTCCATATCGGCGAGCTTTGAATTGAGTTCAATTTTTTTCTTTCTCAGCTTCTGGAGATTTGTTTCGATCTCTTTAATTTCTGTCTCAATCTTTTTTGATTCTTCTGCAGATAAGTTCCTCATGCTCATAAAAATTTTGTTTAAAGTTTTATATTAATTATCAGCTGTGATAAGAAATTAAGGGTTACCAGTTTCCATAAAGTGATCTGTAAATTGACACGGGTAAATCAGCATTCAGGTTTCTGTAAAATAATCTAACTCAATTAAATATACAATCGAAACCTGTTAACAAAATTAAAATAACATCACATCCGTTCAAAACAAATATTGCCAGTGAATTTTGATTAACGTTCTTTCTCTTGAATGAACAAAGCCAGCAATGAAATAAAATCTCAATTAGGTATGTTAATGGTACCTTGCAGTATTATGAAATAGATTTTTTAAAAAGGATCTTCATTAAAACCCCGGCATAGCCTCCTGCAAATGCAGGAATGAGTGCAAGAAGTGTCCAGAAAATATTATCAGGTGGTGAGCCTTTCGGAACAAAGCCGAAAGTTTTCGAAAATAAAAGTCCTGTGATAATAGATAATGCAAGCAGGATGGAATATAGCCATGCTCTATGCGGATCCTTATATCCAAGGATGAATGAAAATATCAGAAGGAGCATTACCGCTGACTGTACTTCATCATTGTGAAGATCAATGTAAGAGATAATCATTCCGAATACAATTACCAGCAATAAATTGAAAATTATCGAATGGAAATATCGCACAGACATTAGTTTATTAAATTATATTTTAAGAGTTGTTTTATTATAACTCAGCTTTTTGAAATTAATTTTTCTAATGCTCCAAGATGTATATTAAATGCTTTTCTTCCGGCATCAGACAGGCTATACGCGGTATTGGTTTTTTTTCCTATAAATTTCTTTTTGATCTTTATGTATTTATTCCTTTCCAATGCAGCAATATGGCTCGCAAGGTTTCCGTCTGTAACGTTGAGCATTTCCTTCAGAGTATTAAAGTCTGAGGAATTATTAACCATTAAAATGGACATTACACCTAACCGTATCCTGCTTTCGAGAACTTTATCCAGGTTTTCAATTATGTCTTTCAACTCTCTTTATTATCGTATTTTATAATTACAAATGCTCCGTAAATCAAATGAAGAATTCCAAACCCGATAAACCACA
>JBDTWU010000241.1:0-6436 GCA_040006535.1 bacterium
GGAGGGTTTTTGGAAATCATCGGGCGAAAATTTTTCTGAAGCCAATAAAAAAGTTTTAATTGCAATCTGCTTTTTATTGATAGACTTTTCAAGTTTGTATTTTGTCTTATTTTTATGATCTATGTACACGATAATTTTTATTGGAACGCGGATGCCCCAGATGGAACTGATTTGCGCTGAGCTTTCATATTTATATTTAAAGACATTTTTACTTGAAAAATATATGTTTATTATTTAAAGTATGATTTTTTATTAAAATGAGAATAAGCTTTTTGAATTAATCAGAAGATCAGCGATAATCAGTCAAATCAGCTTTATCCGCGTTCCAATTTTTATCATGTGCCTGGTTTTATGACATCAAAAATTTTATTATATTTCTTTCGGAAGTTTATTATTGTTAATTGCAGCCGTGATAATTATTTTATTAGTCTAATGTAATTATTTGAATTTAAAATCTGAAATTATTTTCCAATCTTACTACCATTTTTAAAACCCTCACAATAATTTATGCCCAATAAATATGTTTATTACTTCGGCAATGGTAAAGCAGAAGGCAAAGCTGAAATGAAACCCCTTCTTGGCGGGAAAGGTGCAAATCTTGCCGAGATGACAAATATAAAATTACCGGTGCCGCCCGGATTTACAATCACTACCGAAGCGTGTAATTATTATTACGCAAATAAAAAAAAATATCCGAGAGAATTAAAGAAGCAGGTTGAGGACGCACTTAAAAATATTGAAAAGGATATTAAAAGTAAATTCGGGAATGAATTAAATCCTTTGCTGCTAAGTGTCCGCTCAGGTGCGAGAGCATCAATGCCGGGAATGATGGATACAGTTTTAAATCTGGGCCTGAATGATAAATCCGTAAAGGGGCTGATTGAAAAGTCCGGGAATGAAAGATTTGTTTATGATTCTTACAGAAGATTTGTACAGATGTACGGGGATGTTGTAATGGATCTTAAGCCTAAGGATAAAAATCAGATAGATCCTTTTGAAGAAATTATAGAAAAGAAAAAAAAGGATAGAAAAATTACAGACGATATTGATTTTACAAGTGAGGACCTTAAAGCATTAGTAAGTGAATTTAAGAAAACGATCAAAAAAGAAACAAGCGAAGATTTTCCTGATGATCCTATGGAGCAGCTCTGGGGTGCGGTTGGAGCAGTGTTCAGATCATGGATGAATGACCGTGCAATCGTTTATCGAAAGCTGAATAATATTCCTGTAGAATGGGGAACTGCTGTTAACATTCAGTCAATGGTATTCGGAAATCTCGGCGAAACATCAGGAACGGGTGTTGCTTTTACACGCAATCCTTCCAATGGTGAGAATGAATTTTACGGTGAATACCTAATGAATGCACAGGGCGAAGATGTTGTGGCAGGAATAAGGACACCTCTTCCAATTTCTCAGCTTAAAAAAGCAAAACCAAAGATTTACAAACAGCTTGAACTTGTAAGAAAAAATCTTGAGAAACATTATCATGATATGCTCGACATTGAATTTACTATTCAGGAAGAAAAATTATATATGCTTCAGTGCAGGGTTGGTAAGCGGACAGGTTTTGCTTCGGTGAAAATTGCTGTTGATATGGTAACTGAAAAACTGATCGGTGAAAGTGAAGCAGTTAAAAGAGTTGAGCCGGAACAATTAAATCAGCTGTTGCGACCTATCTTCAGTACAAAAGAAAAGGAAGAAGCTGTAAGAGACGGAAGATTGCTGGCTAAAGGTCTTAACGCGGGACCCGGTGCAGCTTCGGGTAAGGTATATTTTAATTCGTATGACTCTGTAAATGCCAAATCAAGAGGCGAAAGTGTAATACTTGTTCGTATTGAAACTTCACCGGAAGATATAAGAGGAATGAATGCATCGGAAGGCATTCTGACTTCACGCGGAGGCATGACATCGCATGCTGCACTTGTTGCGCGGCAGATGGGTAAAGTTTGTGTTGCAGGATGCGGTTCTCTTGAGATAGATTATTTGCTGAAAACTTTGAAAGTTTCGGGAAAAAATCATTTAATAAAAGAAGGGGATCACATTTCGATTGATGGTTCGACAGGTGAAGTGATAGTGGGAAAACTTCAGGCTAAGCCATCTGAAATATTACAGGTCCTGATTGACAAGACAATGAAGCCTAAAGATTCAAACGCGTATCATTATTATTCGAAATTTATGGTGTGGGTGGATAAGTTCAGGAGACTAAAGATCAGAACCAATGCTGATCAGCCCGACCAGTGTGAGAATGCTGTTGCCTTCGGAGCAGAAGGCATTGGGCTTTGCCGAACGGAGCATATGTTCTTTGGCGGAGACAGGATCGATGCAGTGAGAGAAATGATACTTGCCTACACAGAAGAAGGAAGAAGAAAAGCACTCGAAAAAATTCTACCTTATCAGAGAAAAGACTTTACTGAAATTTTTGAAGTGATGGACGGACTACCCGTAACTATCAGAACACTGGATCCGCCATTGCATGAATTTCTCCCTCATACTGAGATTGAGATTCACAAATTAGCCCGGCTGATCGGAACAACTGTTGATGAGATCACATACAAGCTTCATGCTTTGAAAGAATTTAATCCGATGCTCGGACACAGGGGCTGCCGTCTTGCAATTTCATTCCCGGAAATAACAGAGATGCAGGCACGGGCTATTTTTGAAGCGGCTGCAATTGTTCAGAAGAAAGGTATAAAAGTCGAACCTGAAATTATGATACCTCTTATCAGCGGTGACAAAGAATTTATAGTGCAGGAGAAGATCATCAGGAAAGTTGCAGATAAAGTCATGAAAGAAAAAAATGTAAGCATAAAATATAAAGTAGGGACAATGATAGAAATTCCGCGTGCAGCACTGGTGGCAGGCAGGATCGCGGAGCATGCAGAATTTTTTTCATTCGGAACAAATGATCTCACACAAATGACCTTCGGACTTTCCCGGGATGATTCAGGTTCATTTCTTCCCAACTATCTTGACAAAGAAATACTGGATAGGGATCCGTTTGAGTCGATTGATACAGAAGGGGTTGGAATGCTGATGAAATTTGCAGTGAGCGAAGGCAGGAAAGTTAAAAAAGATCTGAAGATAGGGATCTGCGGTGAGCATGGAGGGGAGCCGGATTCCATAGATTTCTGCAATGAGCTTGGACTGGATTACGTCAGCTGTTCACCGTTCCGGGTTCCGGTTGCAAGACTTGCTGCGGCAAGATCTGAGCTTATAAAAATAAAAATTAAACAAATATAATCTCTATGCTTTACGCAGTGCTTGCATTGATACTTCTGAGCTTTAACTTAGTAAAAATGGATTATGATATTGAAGATTTCATAAAGCTTTATCCTCTTGAGGGAGAATGGACAATGCCTTTTAAAGGCGGCGAGCTTATAGAAAGATGGGAAAGGAAATATAATAAAATGCTTGAAGGTGAAACTATTTTTTTAAAGGGAAACGAGAAGCAGCCGATTGAAAGCATCAGCCTGTTTCTCAGAGACGGAAGAATATATTATACCCCGGTAGTAAACGGCACTCAGGATGAAGAGCCGGTTCAGTTTACCCTTATTGAAATAGACAAAAAAAAATTCATCTTTCAAAATAAGGAGCACGATTTCCCGCAAAGAATAATTTATGAACTGAGATCAGTTAATGAGCTTGTGGCAACTATTGAAGGTGAGACGAATAATGGATTTAAAAAAATTCAGTACAAGTATAATAGAAAGACGGGGGATTTTCAGAAATGAAATCAAAACTCTACAAATCGTCAATTGAAATTTTTCCATCTAATTAAAACATGTAAATTCATTTGAACGATCGTATTAATATTTCCGACTTCGAAGCTCTTGCTAAAGAAAAACTTTCTCAGATGGCTTATGATTATTATTCAAGCGGAGCCAATGATGAGATTACCTTAAAAGAAAATTGCGAAGCTTATAAAAGAATTTTTTTAAAGTATCGTGTTCTTAAGGATGTCAGCAGCAGGAATCTTTCAACTGAAGTTATCGGGCAAAACATCTCCATGCCTGTGATGATCGCACCGACTGCATTTCATAAGATGGCTCATCAGGAAGGTGAAATAGCTGTTGCTAAAGCTGCAGGTGCAGCAGGAACGATCATGATAGTAAGCACACTTTCGAATTCTGATATTGAAGATATTGTAAAAGCATCCGGTGAAAAGAATGGGAATGTTTGGTTTCAGCTATATGTATATAAAGACCGCGAAGCTACGAGAGATCTGATCAAACGCGTTGATGCTGCCGGATGTAAAGCAATCGTGTTAACTGTTGACGCGCCGTATCTCGGAACAAGAGAAAGAGATATCAGAAATAAATTTACTCTTCCGGACGGACTTAGCTTAAAAAATTTAGTCCCGGCTTCAAAAGAATACCTTCCTGAAAAAAATACTTCAGGCATCACGAGCTACTTTGCTGACTATCTGGATCCGTCACTGAACTGGAAAGATATTGAGTGGATAAGATCGGTAACATCACTTCCTTTATTTATAAAAGGAATAGCATGCAAAGAAGATGCTTTGCTGGCAGTAGAACATGGAGTGGACGGGATCGTTGTTTCCAATCACGGAGGAAGACAGCTTGATACATGCCGTTCAACTATTGATGTTCTTCCGGAAGTTGCTGAAGCAATTAATGATAAAATAGAAATATTAATTGACGGGGGAGTAAGAAGAGGTACAGATGTATTAAAGGCAATTGCACTCGGAGCAAAAGCAGTTCTTATTGGAAGACCCGTTATATGGGGTTTGACAGCAGGTGGGGAAAATGGCGTAAGTGCAGTATTAGAAATATTCAGAAATGAATTTGATCTTGCGATGGCGCTATGCGGGTGTGATTCGGTAAAGAAAATCACTAAAGAATTAATTGCTTAATAAAAATAAACAACTGCCTTCTAATTTGGAAAAAAAGTAAATTCATAAATACATTCCCCATCAGCCGCTGTGAACACTTTTTTGTAATTAATATCTGGTCTTTCTGTAACCTTTCTTAACAATTCAAGAAAATCGTTCACCACAGTTTCATCACCTGAATGAAACACAAACCTGCCGGAATTTATGATATTATTCTTTACATTATTTATGTTATCTATGTTTTCCAGATTCTCCGACCATTTATCATAATAATAATTTTTTGGAAACATTTTTTTAAGCATAGAATAATATTCATATTTAGGAATGCCGCACAATGTTGCTCCAAGGTACAATGCAAACTCTTCACTTGAAGATCCATAAGAGTTTACAATTATGTTTTGCTTATAATTTTTGTTAATATAGTCTATCGCGTCATGTGAAGCATTCCTTGAGGATGAGTATTCGGAAATTGTTTTGACAAACATCGAGCATTGTAAGATGGAAAAGATTATCAAAATTATATAAAGATAAATATATTTTGATCTATTTAAATATCGCGGAAACAATTCTGCTGCGATTGAATTTACTGCAAACAATCCAGCTACAATCAACAAGTATCCCGGGATAAGATAATGAAGTTCAAAGTGTTTGATAACAATAATTATCTGAATGGTCATTGCCAGGAACACCGCATTCAATAATTTATGACACCTATTTGATTTTATTTTTAGCCTGAACCTTTTAATAAACTGTAATAAGAATGCAATGAATATTAGGATATACGAAAAAACAAATACCGGTTCATTTGTAAATATAGAGACAAAACTTTTTGGAATTCCGGCAATATCAATGAAATTTTTTTCGCCTGTACCATACTTTCCGCTAAATGCAACAAGTTTCCTGATCCAGTTTAAAAATCTGTACAGATGCTCAGGAGATATTGCCGGGTAAACAAAAATGAAAAACACAATTAAAGTTACCAGACAAAATAATAGTTTGAAAGAAATTCGCTTTATTAGTATCAGGGGGATTATTAGCAGCGGGAAGAAGGAGATTTTTGTTGCCAATCCGAATCCACAGATCAAGCCGTACAGAATCACATATGAAATTATTTTCTTAGTTTTTAAAAGTTTATCGGAAGTGTGACTGATCACAATTGTAAACAAAAGTATGACCGCAAATACAAGTAAAGGTTCAGGTGAAACATTTATTATCCATGTATAAACGGATATTGAGAAGAATGGCATTAATTGTAAAACAAGTGCGGGACGGATGTCGTTTAGTTTATTTAAGGATACAAATCCAAGAACAAAAAGAGCAATTGAATTCAAAACGACAAGGAAAAAATTTATTTTCGATAAGTAAAATTCCGGGTGACTGAAAACATCAGCCGTAATATCATTCTTATCATTAGTTTCTGATTGCAGAAAATAAATCACGGCCGCACCGGCCTCCTGAACTGTTGTTCCGGGATGATCAATATGTCCCACACCAAGGCCATTCATCCGGGATAAATTAAGTGAATTCAAAAGATACACATATGAAGGATCGCAACGGTTGGTCAGAAAAAATTCACCTCTTGAA
>JBDTWU010000242.1:0-4501 GCA_040006535.1 bacterium
TTCAATGATGACTTTATAACTTTAAAATACAATTCATCCGGAAGTTTGCTTTGGCAAAGAAGATATAATGGTGTAGGAAATGGAGATGATGCTATAGCAGCAGCAGTCTTGGATGATTCAGGCAATATTTATGTAACCGGATATAGCCAGGAAGGAGCTTCATTCGGGGGATATAATTGGGTAACTATAAAATATTATTCTAATGGGGACACAGCATGGAAAAGAAGTTTTAACTGGACTGCAAATAGCACAGATGAACCTTTTGCTATGGCTATTGATAGTCTAAAAAACATCTATATTGCCGGATATGGAAGAGCTAATCAGCCAATTGATGATGACTTTATCACATTAAAATATAATTCAGATGGAGCATTACTTTGGTCAAAAGTTTATGATTCACAAGTATCGGGACCTGATAGAGCATTGAGTATTGCTCTTGATGATTCAGATAATATTTATTCAACAGGATATTCTGCTTATTCGGGAGGTAATGAACTTTTGACAATTAAATACAATACAGTCGGGGATGAGCAGTGGATTAGAAAAAATTCTACCTTTAATGGTGATTATCTTAGACCAGCACATGTAATAGTAGACAAATATAACAATATCATTGTCAACGGGTATTATTACATAGGCAACCACTATGCGTTTAATACAATCAAATACAGTTCATCGGGAGAATTACTGTGGAACAGAATTTATAATGGAGACGGAAATCTTAATTTCTGTTTTGCATTATGCACGGACGATTTTGCAAATGTATATGCAGCGGGAAGGAATACGAGTACTGGAACCGATAATGATTTTGTTACTGTAAAATATAATCAATACGGGGATACATCATGGATTAGAATTTATGACGGGGGTGATTCTTTATCTGATGAAGTTCATGCAATTGCAGTAGATAGTCTGGAAAATGTGTATGTAACCGGAGTAAGTCAAGCGGCATCAATAACCGGATTAGTACTTAACAATTAAATATGATTTAAACGGCAGCGTGATCTGGAAAAAAAAATATGATGGATTTAATAAAGACGATCTTTCTTACACAATTTCTATAGATAAAAAGGGATGTGCATTTGTTTCAGGAGTTATTGGTTTATCAAATACTAATAGTGGAATTACAACTATAAAGTACGCAACTTTGACAGGGCTTCAAAACAGTAACAACATCATAGATTTAAATTTTTCATTATCTCAAAACTACCCTAACCCATTTAATCCGAAAACAAAAATTAATTATTCATTACCAATTGAAGGAATTGTGAAAATCACAATTTACAATTCACTCGGACAGACCATAAAAGAACTTGTGAATGAATTTAAAGGCATCGGAAGCTATACAACCGAATTTAACGGCAGCAGTCTTTCGAGCGGTATTTATTATTATAAAATAGAAACAGGTAATTTTAGCCAGGTCAGGAAAATGATATTGATCAAGTAATGACAGTTTACTTTTACAAATTGCATAAGCCCGGCGATTAATTTCCGGGCTTTTTTTTTTGTATAAAAATATTTTACAAAAATGAAACCTTTCCTGTAGGCTACAGTCATAACAATTAACCAAAAGAGATAAAATGTTTGAATCAGCATTAATAATTGGAGTAACCTTTGTAATTACATTTTTACTGGCTTTACAAAAATCAAAACTATACAATAATTAAATTAAACAATAAGGAGAATCAAAATGGATCATGCATTGGAGTCATTAGCACCAATAGTTGCAATAGTTTTCACTTTCGGCATACCCGGGATAATAATATTCTGGTGGCTTTACACCAAGCACAGAGAGAGAATGAGATTGATCGAGAAAGGTCTGACACCGGACGAGGTCAAAGCATACTTCGCAGACGCAAACACAAAACCAAAAAATCCATATGCATCATTGAAGTGGGGAATTTTGCTGACATTCCTTGGAATTGGAATATTCGTTGCAAATTTACTCGAAAGTTTATATGACGTTGATGAAGGCGTGATGATGGGGTTAATAGTTTTATGTGTGGGGTTGGGATTTTTGGTTTACTATGGAGTAGTCAGTGCTAAGTTAAAAAATCAGAAGTCAGGTGCTCAAAACATTAATTAAAAATTCTTAAAAAAATGAAAAATAAAATATTAGCAATTATAATAGGAATAACACTTCTCTCTGTAAGCGGCTGCGGCATGTTTTCCAAAAAATATACAAAGGCAAAAACAGATGAGTACAGGCTGAATACCGCAGGAAAGAAAAAAGTAAAGCTGGATAATGTAAACGGCACTGTTACCATAACACACAGCAATGATTCCGGTGCATTATTAGTAAAAGCAGTCAGGGAGATCAAAGTCAAAAAAAAATATCTTGATACTCCTTTTGATGAAATAGAAATTAAAATTGATACAACCGGATCGAACATCAGCATTGCAACAGAAATTGAAAAGAAAGGTGAAGACGGTTTATTTAAGTTTAATATTGCCCGGGGTCAGCGGGTTGATTATGAGATACAAATTCCATCAGGCCTGGATATCGAAGTTGAGAATGTTCACGGAAACATAGTAGCAAGCAGCCTTGACAATGACCTGAAGATCGATCTTGTCAATGGCAAAGTATCATTAGAAAATTATTCGGGATTGCTGGAATGCGAAATTACTAACGGTGAATTTACAGGACATATAGATTCTACAAGAGGTATAAATATAAATACCGTAAACGGAAGTGTATCATTATTTTTAAATAATTATATAAATGCCAATCTTAGAGCTGAATCTTCTAATGGAAAAATCGTTGATGATAATCTTAATTTCAGAGATGTAATTAAGGAGAAGGGTTTATTTAAAGGCAAGCTCGGGAACGGCGGTAATGCCAATGTCGATATAAAGGTCGAAACAGTTAACGGTAGAATCAAACTTTATGGCCGGAACGAAATATAAATTGATTTTGAGTAAGAAAGTTTTTTTGCAAATTACATTATCAATCAAACTGAAGAATGCCTGAGTCTTACAACGAAATTTTTGAGAATATAAAAAAAGGTGATACAGCTTCTTTCAGATTAATTGCAGATGAGCTTAAAGATAAGGCATTTTCACTGATAATGAAAATTTTAAAAAACAAAGAAGAAGCGGAAGATACATTGCAGGAATCGTTTATGAAATTATACAGGGCAATTGCTGAAAGCCGGTTTGAAGAGAGGTCAAAGCTTTCTACTTATTTTTACACGATAGTTTATAATACTGCTCTCGACAATTATAACAAACTGAAATCACACAGATTCAGCATTGTTTCCATAGATGTTGAGGATTCGAATTTTGAAGAAGGAGATGATCTTTTAAAAAAGTATTATGAGAAGGATATTGACAAGACTGTATATGAGGAAAGACATGAGATCAGCACCGATAAAAAATATTCAGCAGATGAGATCAGGGCAATAATTCAAAATTATATAAGCTCTATACCTGAGCAATACTCGGTCATTCTGACAATGTTCTATATAAACGCTCTGTCACATAACGAAATATCGGAGATATTAAAGCTTCCTGTAGGAACAGTAAAGAACAGGATCTTCCGGGCTAAAGCGAAGCTTAAGGAAATAATCTTAAAAAAATATTCCGAAGAAGAAATTTTGCAGTATATATGAAAAATTTTAATTTTAAAATTAATAATTTTTACGGTATCTTTAACAATATGAATCAAGAGGATAGAAATAAAAATTTAGATTCATTCCTGGACAGTGAGCTTGGCATTTCATTACATGCTAATACTTCATCAGACTTCACCTTTGAGCTGATGAAGAGAGTCGACCTTGAAAAAGAATTTGCAAAGCAGGACATGAAGACATCAAGAATAGCAAGATATGTAATAGGATCAGTAATTTTTTTACTTTCCGCTCTTATTGTAATATTTGCTTCACTTGTAAGCACAAGCGGTAAAAGAGAGGACGTAAGCTTCTTTACCAATATCATAGATAGATTTACCGATACGGTGGAATCTGTCAGCATTATCATAGCTTCAAATCTTGGCTTTGCATTTAATTATGAAACCGGACTTATCGTTCTGCTCCTGATGGTATTCGTATTTGTTTTTTCGTTTGCAGATAGGATCATTTTTAAAAAGGAAAGGATTTAAATAAATACATTCACTCGGTCTGCTTTTCATTTTCTAAACCTTCACTCGTGATAATCAATAATACTTTTCGAATACGTCAATAATTTATTTTATTATATAGTTTTATTTTTAAAATGCTATTGCTTCAAAATAATTAAATCATATTTTAACATCAATCTTAGTCTTACACAATGTCTTTGTCAAATGGATGGAACGCTGATGACGCTGATAGAACTGATGCTCGCTGATAATTAACATAATTCTCTATAGTTATTTTTTTATGTTTATGATTTAAAATTGAAGGATCCGTGGTTATCCGCTCTTTCAGCGTTATCCGCGTTCAATCAAACATAGAAGCGTTCCATCAAATCAGTGCTGTCCAAAATATTTTTTATAAATTGTTTTTAATCTAATTATGAATTG
>JBDTWU010000243.1:0-1770 GCA_040006535.1 bacterium
TAAATTCTAAAGTTATATTTAACAAATTATTCTTCGCTATAAAACATTTATAATTGTTTTCATTTTAATTTTTTTATTAAAATGAAACATATAAGATGGACATTAAAAATTAAGTAACATTTAATTAAGGTTAAATTAAATAATCATTCAAATGAAAAAGACTCAATTTATTTTCTTACTATTGCTAATTGCAAGTTCTAATTCTTTTGCACAGGAATTGGAAACAGAAAGTGCGCGTCTTCAGAACAGCGGCTGGATGAAAGTGGGAAGTGCATATGAAATACAAACTTCAGATCAGGGAAAAGAATATGCAGTTCCTTTTGTATTTGAATATGGAATTACAGACAGGTTTGAAATTGTTGTCGAACCGATTCTATTCAGTTCAATAAAGCCAAATTCAGGATCAACTGCAAAAGGTTTAGGTGATCTTGAGATGACACTTTCTTATTTACTGTTTAAAGAGAAAAAATCTTTTCCGGCTATTGCATTAGCCGCTGAAGTTAAAATTCCAACTGCTAATAATAAATTAATAGGGACCGGAAAAACAGATTATGCATTCTATCTGATAGGAAGTAAAAAATTCGGGAATCTTGATTTGAATGCAAATATAAATTATACTTATATCGGGAAACCAACCGGTTCAAGCCTTCAGAACATTTTCTTTTTTGCTTCATCTTTTAAATATGAGATAAAAAATAAAATTCTTTTATTCGGAGAACTATACGGAAATACGCCGTCAACAAATATTCCCGAAGGATCAGGAATGGGAGGCGAAGGCACTTTAACTCCGGAAGCTGCCGGAGGTGAAATAGTAGGTTCGCTTGGCGTTGGATATTATGTGGTTCCCAAATTACTTTTAAGCTTCAGTACGAGCTATGATAACAACAATGCATTTTTGTTCAGACCTGCCATATCACTTGAAACAAATCTTTTCGGCCATAATAAAATGAAGAAATGAAATATTCTCTAATAAATTTTGGGTATTCTTCAGGTCACACCTAAATAATTTTTCCCATACTTACTTAACGTACTCCAATTCTTAAAATAATTTGTTTGCTAAGAATATTTAAAATCTAAATTCTCAATTAAAAACTTTTTTACTTAATTTTCACAGCATTTTCATTTCAATCTATTATATTTGTATAACTAAAAATGAAAGGAATACGATCATGAAATCCGAACAAATTAAAATCAAATTTATTAAAGCAACAGTAATGTCATTAATATTTTTGTTCATTGCTGCAACAGGTTACGTAAATCCAGCTAATGCATCAGTTCAGACAATACCTGCTGCAGTCACCGAAGCATTTATGAAAAAGTTTCCCGAAGCAACCAATGTAAAATGGGGTAAGGAAAATGCACATGAATACGAAGCATCTTTTAAAAACAACGGAATAAAGTTTTCGGCTAATTTCTCAGATAAAGGTGAATGGATGGAGACTGAAACAGGAATGCTATTCGAAAACCTTCCTGCAAAGATTCAGGAGGCATACAATAAAGAACATAAAGGTTCTAAAGTTAAAGCCTCAGCGATGATAGAAAATGCAAATGGTACAAAAAAATATGAAGTTGAATATAAAAAAGGGGGAAAGACTGTAGAGCTTTTTTATGATGAAAATGGAAATTCAGTAAGTGAGTAAGCTTAGCGAGGTATGGTTGATAATTCAGTCATACCCCGTTTAATTTATAATTTAAAAGAAAATGTTTTTATATAGATCATCTTTTATTTTTTTTGTGATGTTTTTCCTTCCCATATTTTCAAATGCACAA
>JBDTWU010000244.1:0-4302 GCA_040006535.1 bacterium
TATTGTAAATATGTTCCTTCCTGAATTATTTCTCTTCTGTATTGAATGTCTTTATAAAGCGGTTCATCAAATGCATAATGGTCCTGTGTCGTAACGATCTCATATGTACCTCCTGCTTTATCAAGCTTCACATCGCTTAACATCCAGGGAGATAGAGACGCACTCTCATTTTTAGTCATTAACTTATTTGCATTGAAGCCTACATCTTTTCCAACGATCCCGCATACGCTTCTTCCGTAGCCCAGCTCAATTGCAATGACACCTTCTGCAATACCGGGCTGTACATAAACCGGTATCTCAAGCTTGCCGCCGGCTGTGGTAATATTTATTTTATCATTTTGTTTCAAGCCCAATGCCTTCGATGTCTGAACGGATATTGCAGCATAGTTATCCCAGGCAACTCTTGATACCGGCTTTGGCAATTCCTGAAGCCATCCGTTATTTGCAAATCTTCCGTCGCCAAGTGTTCCGTTCTTTGTTAAAAGCAAAACGTAATCTCCGGCTGCCATCATTTTGGAATTATTCAATGAAAAGGAATCTTTTTTAAATGATGCAAATGAAGTTGTAGTTGTAATAGCTGCAGTATTTTTAGCTGATGTATCTGATGAATTTTGTATATTTGTAGCTGATTTATTAGTTGTATTATCTCCTGCTGATTTATTTTGCAGTGAACTGACAACTCCGTCATTAAGCCCTGCATACCATTCTTTCATAAATACAGAATCACTTATACCGGTGTCAGCAATTGTTGCCTTCCAGTTATCCATCACATACTGTCTGTACATTTGATTATTATAGGCATCCTTATTTCCTTTAATCCATGTCAATAAAATTTCTTCTTTCTGCCGGGTATTATATAGAGGAGCGATTACAGGTTGCTGCAGACTGTAAAAATTACTTCGGGTCTGAAAATCTCCCCACGATTCGAACATAGAATTTATTGGTAAAACATAATTGCTGAGATCTGCAGATTCATTTTCTCCTTCTGCCATTGTAATCACAAGCGGAACATTTTTTAAGGAATCTGCATAACCATAATCCCCCGGTAAAATGAAAACCGGGTTAGAGTCGAAATGAATTACTGCGCCTGTCTTTCCTGATTTAAAATTGTTTATTAAATTTTCCAGTTCTGCTTTTGTGCTAAGCGGTACAAGTACAACATTAGTAACATCAGTAGTGTAAAGTTTTGTATTTCCTAAAGCTTCATTGAGCAAATTTACGGCAATATGAGTTGACTCAGGAAGTACTGAACCTGCACTAATATATGAGCTGCCCTGATTTCCTTTAAGATCTGAAACCAGATGGTCAATTACTTCTTTAGACAAATGATATTTTGCAGCAAACTCTTCTAATTTATGATCTGATAATTTCGAGCTTACAGCGGAATCTGAAGCGAAGCCTGAAATTTTTTCTTTTGATAAAAATTCATTCAGAAGGCACATTACAAATTCTTCAATCGCATCAGTTCTTAAGATCATCCGGTAGTCAGCATTCATTCCTGTAACACTTGCATTTCCTTCCACTGAGTATAGCCTGTTAAATTCTTTTCCGTTAAATGCATCCCTGTTTTCCGAATACAAGCGTGAGGTCTCTACCTTATTTCCTTCAGATCCGAGGAAGTCAGACTCAAGTGCAAGAATTACTTTTGCTTTATCCCATTGAATTATCGGCAGCAATTTTGACCCGTAACATTTTTCCCACGCATTGACACGCGGTGACTCGTCGAATAATTCATAAGAATAGATCTTCGAAGTAGGATAAGCCGCCTTGAATTCGTCCAGTAATTTCTTTTGTGAAGGTGAGTTGATAGTATTTGTTACAATTGCAATTTCTTTTCCTGATGACGCAGCATTTTTTAATTGACCAATGATCTTATCATCTGCATCAGCCCAGTTTATATCTTTAGAATTTTTCCGGTCGGATCTCTCAATAGGATTTTTTAATCTCTCCGGATCATATAAATTCATAACGCTTGCCTGACCGATCGCACATATCTTTCCTTTGCTTACAGGATGATCGGGATTTCCGTCAACCTTAATCGGACGGCCTTCAATTGTTTTGATGATGATACCGCATACACTTGAACATCCTGTGCATGTCGAGGAATAATAGGTTGGATTGCCGATAGTAACTTCTTCGGGTTTTTTATTATATGGAACCAGTTCACCCTTTTCTCTGAAATTAGAACAGCCGGAAGCAGCTACTGCAGCCGATGCCGACAATAAAGCAAGAAATTTTCTTCGCGAGAATTTTGAAAATGAATCCGCGTCTGGCGGGGATGCGGCTTCGGGACTGAACTCATTTTTCTTTTCTTTCAGAAAATCAGCGTTATTGTAAAGCTCTCTGAAGCTTCTCCAGTAGTTAATATCCTGATCCTCAGATTTTGTTATCAGGTTTTCGGTTTTAATTTCACTGGTATCGAAAATATTATCACTCAGATCAATAACCTTATTATCCATTGCTGACTTCTCTCGGTTTTCTCTGGATAGCATGAGGGTTTTGTGTAATTTTTATCGAACTTTCTTTTAGAGCCGGTTTATTTGGAAAAAAATTAAAAGGTGCCTTCAATAAAGTGTAAATGCCGAAAGCAAATGCTCCCGAATATAAAAAAAACTTTTTTCTCTCTATCTTGGTTTTCAGCATATCTTTTTTTGTTACTTGTGAATTTTCCATCTTATAATAAATTATCTGTGACAGGTTGAGCAGTTTGTAGGTCCGTTATTGATCTCTATATTTTCTTTTCCTTTTATAATGTTCTTAATATTCTCGTGCGGATTTCTGTGACAATCCAGACACGCTCTCATCGTAAAATCTTTAACCTGTTCTACTTTCTCCATTTCTGCAATGTTGCCGTGGCAGTTCGAACAGTCTATTCCTTTATTGACGTGAACGCTGTGATTGAAGTATGCAAAGTCAGGAACCCTGTGAATCCTCTTCCACTCGATGGCAATTCCTTTTGTATAATAATCTTTGAGCTTTTGAATTTCCGGAGAATCGACTTTTACAAGGGAATGGCAGTTCATACAAACTTTTGGTGATGGAATATTCGCTTGCCTTGATTTTTCCACATCGCTGTGACAATAACGGCAGTCAATTTTTAATTCACCGGCATGAAGCTTATGAGAATATGCTATGGGCTGTGTCGGCTGGTATCCTATACCATTTCTTTCAGCATAGGATGCGTAGTAGGTAATTACAAATACTGCTAAAACAACAAAAACTAAAATAGGAATACGAACTTTAAGATTGTAATCGAGTAGAAAATTCTTCATTAAAATATTTGAGTTGTAATAAGCAAATATATGGAAATTCTTTTTTGATTTCTATGTCTTATTTCAACTCCTGCACAACTTTCTTACAAATATTAATGAGTAAAATTATTTCAGTTGATATTCATATTAATTTCTTATTTAATAATTTATTCTATATGAAACAATATTTTTTCAGCGTGTTCAAAAAATAAAAAAAACCGCAATCATTAACGCGGTCTGATTATATCGGTTGAAGGATTTTTTAAATTACGGGTTAACTTTTATATGATAAATTAAAGTCTATTGTACAAAAAATTATTGCGGTTATTTATCATGCCCGCCGATTTTACAACAAGCTTCAAGCTTGTCATAAGCCTTCTTGTCTGCCGGCTTATTATTTGCCTGGTAGCCTGCAGCTATAATTGCACCTTCGATCTTACTTAAATCCGTTTTAGAATTATCATATTCCACTTTTGCTATTTTATCTTTGAGCACTACATTTACAGTATTGACTCCGTCGATCTGTTTCACTGCATTTTCAATATTTTTCTTGCAGGTGCCGCATTGTATTGTAGGAAGCTGTACTTCAATGATTTTGTCCTGTGTGGAAGTGTTTTGGGTGTTTACATTTGTGTTCGGGTTTTGTCCTGTAGATTTATTATCGGAAGTTTTAGTATCATTTTTACTGCAGCCTGCTGTCATCAGTGCTGCAAGCAACATTAGTGAAAATAGTTTTTTCATACTTATTTATTTTTAAAATTCTTTAATACTAACAAAGATACCTATTTAAAATTCAAGTAATTATTAGTAAAATTATTTTGAGTTACTTACACTTTAAATTCCTCGCTGTTCAAAATTTTTTAAATAATTGTTTTTAATAATTCGAAGAAGAAATTTATTCTGGATTTCTTTAATATCATTGAACATCTGCTAAATGATTTCATCATTCTTCTGATTAATACTGTGCAGACTAATAGCTATCTCTGATGCAAGCTTCGCATTATTCAAAACAAGTTTTATATTCGCTTCGAGGCTCTCTCCTCCGGTTAAT
>JBDTWU010000245.1:0-4931 GCA_040006535.1 bacterium
TTCTTTTTTGCTTATCAGCTTTCTGACTATATGCATTTCCTGCCAGAAATAAAATAGTTAACAATAAAACAGTTATTCCTAAAAAATTTTTCTTCATGATTGATTTTGATTTAATTTGTAATCATGTGTGAGACATTCTTAACCTCTAAATAGTTTAAGGATGAAATTAAATTTTAATATGAGGTTATCGGATTTAAAATATGTTAACAAATAAAAAACGTTTTGGGAATGTTATTAAGGAATTGAAGTAGATGATTTTATTCGTTATATTGTAGTATATCGCGGGGTGGAGCAGTTGGTAGCTCGTCGGGCTCATAACCCGAAGGTCGAAGGTTCAAGTCCTTCTCCCGCTACAGATGAACCCTGTATTTTACAATACAGGGTTTTCTATTACAAACATTTATTTATACTAGCTAATGCACTGCGAACAAAATAATTTTTTTAATTTTAAATGTTAACAACAAATCCGCAAAAAATATTAAATTGATTTTAGAAATTAATAGAATTAATTTTTATGAAATTTTCAGCTAGATCTGTATACAACCGGAACTCTAATCTTATATAATTAATGAAAATATTCGTGTGTGTATCATTAGTGCCGGATAGCACAACTAAAGTAAAGATATCCGACACTAAAAAATCTATTGATGAAAGCGGAGTAAGCTATATTATAAATCCTTATGATGAATTCGCAGTTGAAGAAGCACTGAAATTAAAAGAAAAAAATGGCGGCGAAGTTGTTGCTATTTCATTTGGTACAGAAAAAGCTAAGGATGCAATTAAAAAAGCTTTTCAGATGGGGGCGGATAAAGGGGTTTTAATAAAATCAGTGACAGGCGATTTCGACAGTTACACTGTTGCAAAAAATCTTGGAGAATATATAAAAAGTCAAAACCCGGAAATAATTTTATTGGGAAAACAGTCAATTGATTACGATGGTTTGTTAATACCCTCAATGTTAGCAGAAATATTACATCTCCCTTCCATAAGTGTAGTGGTAAAGCTGGAAATTGAAAATGGAAAAGTTATCGCTGAACGGGAAGTGGAGGGTGGAAAAGAGATCATTGAATCCCGGTTACCTGTTATTATCGGAACACAAAAAGGTCTTAATGAGCCAAGATATCCAAATTTAAAAAGCATTATGGCATCTAAGTCTAAGCCTATTGAAGAAATCCCGGCATCATACAGTGGTAATAAAGTTGAAATAAATGAAATGAAATTACCTTCTGTAAAATCCAGCGGTAAAATATTTACAAATGGTAAAGATGATGTTTCTGAATTGGTCAGGCTGCTCAGGGAAGAAGCAAAAGTTATTTAACACTGTAATTTAAATTTCTGTTAATCCATGTCAAATAAAATATTAGCTTTCATAGAATCGAAGGATGGAAAATTCAAGAGTTCTGCACTTGAGGTTATTACCGAAGCTCATAAAATCGCAGCTGATACAAATTCGGAGATGATAGTTTTTACAATTGGTTCGGACCTTGATGCGGAAATAACAAGCCTGTCAAAATACGGTGCAAAGAAATTATTTACAGCCGATTTAAATGATATAAATGCAAAAAGCACAAAATCCGTGTTTAAATATTCCCCCTCTTCATTTGCTAAAGCTATTAGTGAAGTTGCGAAAGAACATAACGCCAATATTATTTTGTTGTCAGCGACTTCATTAGGGAAGGATCTTGCAGGGAGAATTGCGATCAGAACTGATTCTTCGATTTTCAATGATTGCATTGAAATTAAAATATCTGAGGGAAATATTATTGCAACAAGACCTGTATATGCGGGAAAAAGTCTGATTGATATAAAAGCAAATTCCGATAAGATAGTTCTTACACTCAGACCGAATGTCTTTAAAGCTCATGAAATAGAAACTGAAAAAATTGAGACGGAGAAAGTCGACATTAATTCTTTGAACCTCACGGAAGATGATTTTTCATCGGTAGTAAAAGAAATTGTAGTCAGCAACGAAAAGCTTGATGTATCAGAGGCAGACAGAATCGTCTCGGGCGGAAGAGGCTTGAGAGGTCCTGAAAACTTTCATTTGATTGAAGATCTTGCTTCATCGATCAGCGGCGCTACAGGTGCATCGCGTGCGGTTGTAGATGCCGGTTGGAGGCCTCATTCCGAACAAGTCGGGCAAACAGGTAAAACTGTAACGCCAAGTTTGTATATTGCATGCGGTATCAGCGGAGCAATTCAGCATCTGGCAGGAATGTCTTCTTCAAAATGTATAGTGGCCATAAATAAGGACAAAGATGCACCCATTTTTCAGATTGCAAATTACGGAATTGTTGGAGATGTGTTTGAAATTATACCTGCATTGACTCAGGAGTTTAAAAAAGTTTTATCAAATTAAATATTCTTGTGTCAATAAATTATATTGTAAGTACGAAACTTTTAAATTAGCTTAATTGTAAATATTAAAAAGTTTTAATTGAAATGGACAATCCCCAGGATAATATTCAGGTAGATATTTTCGGACTTTCATTGACACCATCAATAAGTGGAGGCGGATACGCAATCATACTTAAAGAAGTTTCCGGCAACAGAAGGTTACCAATTATAATCGGCCAATATGAAGCTCAGTCAATAGCACTTGAGCTTGAGGGAATTAAACCTCCCCGGCCTTTGACACATGACCTTTTAAAAGAGGTCATTGAAACCTTCGGCTATTCAGTGAACTATATTGTTATTAACGAACTGAGAGATTCAACTTTTTATGCAAAAATAAAATTTGATTCTTCGAGTATTGAAGAAATGGATGCCAGACCTTCGGATGCAATTGCAATAGCTCTGAAATTTTCTTCACCTATCTATGTTAATTCGGATATAATGGAAGAAGTAGGGTTTGTACCTGACTATGATGAACAGGTCTTGCCTAAACAGGAAAATGATTTTGATGACTCGGAAACAGATATTACTTCAGACCAAATTAAATCAAAACCAGTGGAAACAAAAAATTTATCTAATAAAGAAAAGAAGTTGATTCAACTCAAAAGTGATCTGGATGAAGCAATCACAAAAGAAGATTATGAAAAAGCAGCTCAACTCCGGGATGAAATTAAGAAATTAGAAATTTCAAATCTTAACTGATAACCTTCAGATAAAGAAAAATTTTAAAATCAAAATTCTATTAAGTGAAAAAAATTTTTTTTATTGTAATACTCACCATAGTTTTATTCACAAACATTTCTTTCGCACAATACTTATTGAAGAGCAAAGAGTTGAATTTACAAAAACCCTTCAGCAGGAATTCGCCCTTAACAAAAATGGTACTGCAATCTGTTGGTTCAAGCGGAGGATTTAATGTAGGGGTAGGTTCTATTGAAGGCGAAGTAGCTTTTGCCATAGGAGCTTTTGCTGAAATAAAAACCAGGGATATATCATTTATTCCCCAGACTAATTACTGGAAAGCCAAAAAGCAGAATAACTTTGAGCTTGCGGGGCTTATAAGATTTTATTTTTCCAGAAAAGCGATCAGTCCTTATATCGACGGCGGACTCGGAGTAAATTTTTATAAATCCGAGAAAAGTGATTTTACCAAGCTAAGTATTCTTGCAGGAGGCGGTTTAGAGCTGACAAATATAAGCTCCGCTTTCAACTTATTAATTGATGGTAAATATAAACTTATTGTTAACGATGGCGGGAATATTTCCGCTTTTATTTTTACAGCGGGCTTGAAATTCCCATTCAGATAAAATTAAATTCAATATATTTATACTGCGTAAAGGAATTTTTCTTTTACGCATTTTTTATTTTATTAATTAATTATGAGTAACCTGCTGATCGATATCGGGAATTCTGATGTTAAGGTCGGATACGGCAATAAGGATAGTCTTCATGTAAATTTCTTAAAAAGATTTTCCTATTCCAAAAATAATTTTGAAATTGATTTTGAAAATAATCTGAAAAAAATATGCTCAAAGAATAACTTTGGAAAAATTGGTATTTCGGTCTTAAAAGAAAATAATAAAACTTTTTTGAATAAATTTTTCATGCAAAAACCGGTTTATATCAGCAAAGATTTAAAACTTCCGGTAAAAATTGATTATACCTCAGGCATTGGTAATGACAGAATATGCAGCGCTGCCGGCGCAGCAGAGATTTATTCGAATAAAAATTTACTGATAATTGATTTCGGTACAGCTACCACGTTTACTCTGGTTTCAGACAAAGTATTAAAGGGAGGAATGATTTCGCCGGGTATTAAAACCTCTATGCTTTCGTTATCAGAAAAAACTTCACTGCCTGCAGTTGAACTAGTTTTTCCTAAAGAATTTTTTGGCAGAAATACGATAGATAATCTCAGGGCAGGGATCTTATTTTCCAGTCTTTATTCTGCGGAAAGGATTATCAAAGAAACAAAAAAAAAATATGCACGATTATTTGTAATTGCCACAGGAGGATATTCAAAATTAATTTCCAGGAGAACAAAATTAATAAACAAAGTTGATCAACACCTTGTACTCAGAGGTATTAATATTATAGTTTCACAATGAAGATTATTACAATGGAATTAACAATACCCACTGAAGGGAATTGTGACATAATCAACATTACTGAAGATGTACGGACTAAGCTTCATGAAAACAAAATGAAAGAAGGGACCTGTAATGTATTTTCAATCGGCTCTACTGCATCGATAACTACACTTGAATATGAGCCCGGTCTGATAAAAGATATTCCCGCCATCCTGGAAAAATTAATTCCGGCATATTCTAAATATCATCATAATGATACATGGGGTGACAACAACGGCCACGCCCATATCCGCTCGTCACTAATAGGCACATCAATAAATATTCCTTTCATCAAAGGTCAGCTGATTTTGGGTACATGGCAGCAGATCGTTCTGATTGATTTTGATAACCGCAAAAGAAGGAGAAGAGTGGTTGTTCAGTTCACTGGTGAATAAATCCAAATTTTTG
>JBDTWU010000246.1:0-3442 GCA_040006535.1 bacterium
TTAATTTTTTTTAAATGTTTTAATTTGGAAGAGTGCTTCATTTATAGAATTGTATAAAATTTTTTAATTCAATCTTTAAAAGTTTTTATTGCTAATATATGCCACGACACTCCGATTGCGATAGCCAGCAGTAATATCCTGATATACAAGACATGCGTTGCAAATATTACAGATACAAGTATTCCAAGCCATAAGGATAAAATTGAAAATATCTTTGACTGAAGGGTCATCCCTTTCCCGGTACTATAATTCCTCAGATACTTTCCAAACAGCTTATTATGATGAAGCCATGTGTGAAATTTTTCAGAGCTCCTGGCAAAACACCATGCTGCAATAAGCAGGAAGACTGTGGTTGGAAGCAGAGGTAAAAACATTCCGAGCACTCCGATCCCTACAAATAAAAATCCTGCGCCCATTAAGAGAATCCTTACATAAGGTTTACTTGAAATATTTGTCCTGGAAGGTTCTGAATTATCTGGAATGTTATTTTTCATAAATGATTGAAATTGACTTATTGGCATTCCCGTGTAAGCCGGACTCCTGATTTATCTGAAGTATTCCCAATGATTAATCTGAAATTATTTTATACACCGGTATAATCCAAAATAAATAATCTTACGCTCTCTTTATATCCGCTCCTAAATTTCTGAACTTTTCATCGATCTCTTCATATCCTCTGTCAATATAGACAGCTCCATTGACCAGTGATTCACCTTTTGCAATTACTCCGGCTATAAGATAAGAAAATCCGGCTCTCAGATCCGGTACGTTGATTTCAGCTGAATGAAATGGAGTGGGACCCTTCACCACCGCGCTGTGAAAATAATTCGTATTAGCAAAACGGCAGTCTAATCCTCCAAGACATGTGTCATACAATTCGATCTCCGCCCCCATCTTTTGAAGCTGCTTTACATAACCGAATCTTTCTTCGTAAACAGATTCATGAACTATTGATATTCCTTTTGCCTGAGTCATCAAAATCACAAACGGCTGCTGCCAGTCTGTCATAAAGCCCGGATGTACATTGGTTTCAATTGCAATTGATTTCAGATCACCATCGTAATAAAACCTGATACCATTTTCCTTAACTTCATATTTACCTCCGACTCTCCTTACTGTATTTAAAAAAGTGATAAGATCATCCTGTAAAGCATTTTCAATGAACACGTCTCCCTTGGATGCCAGCCCGGCACAGGCAAATGATGCTGCCTGGTTTCTATCCGGAATTACAATGTGTTCGGCCCCTGATAATTTATCAACACCTTCGATTGTAATTTTCCTGTCAGTACTTATTTCAATTATTGCTCCCATCTTCTGCAAAAACTTAATGAGATCAATAATCTCAGGTTCAACCGCAGCATTTGTCAGTATCGTTCTTCCTTTTGCAAGCGAGCTTGCTATAATAATATTTTCTGTAGCTCCGACGCTCGGATATTCTAATCTGATATTGCATCCTTTTAATCCGTCAGCTTCCAGAAAATAATATCCATTCTTGACCATAACATTACAGCCTAATTTCTCAAGAGAATCAATATGAAAATTCACAGGACGTGTCCCTATCTTACAGCCTCCGGGTATTGGTATTTCTGCTTTACCCGATCTTAATAATAAAGGACCGGCAAGCAGTATAGCTATTCTTGTCTTGTTTCCTGAATCTTCATCGATATGAAAATTCGATATCTCTCTTGTTTGTATAACAAGAGTGTCATTATCAGATTTAATTTTACTTCCAAGTGATTCACAAATTTCCTTTGTGAGAGTAAGGTCGCTTATTTTATTCGGTGAGTTGTGAAGAGTGCATTTTTCATCTGTAAGCAATGAAGCCACAATCAGTTTAGAAGCCGAATTTTTTGCTCCGCTGACTTTAACACTTCCGTGAAGAGGTTTACCGCCATTAATAATAAATTTCGAATTTGTTTCTGACAATTATTCTATAAAATTTAAGTAGGTTTTATTTACCACAGAGACACAGCGGCTCAGAGTTTCAATACAAAATATTTTCTTCTCGGAGCCTCTGTGCCTCTGTGGTAATTTTTAAAATCTTAAATTAAAAATCTAAGATCGTAAATCATATTAGTCTTTCCAGAATCCCATCTCACCGAATTTCTTTATCCTGTTATCAAGTAATTTTTCTTTCCTGATCTTGCCCACATTATTCAGTTCTTCAATCAAAGCTTGCTTAAGAAGCTCAGCAGCCTGGGCGTGATCGCGATGCGCACCGCCTACCGGTTCCTGAATTATCCGGTCAACTACTTTGTATTTAAGCATATCCTTTGATGTCAGCTTCAAAGCGTCTGCTGCCTGCTCTTTAAAATCCCAGCTTCGCCATAATATTGAAGAACAGGATTCAGGGGAAATAACCGAGTACCAGCAATACTGAAGCATTAAAATTCTGTCCCCAACACCAATGCCCAAAGCACCTCCTGATGCACCTTCGCCAATTACTGCTACAACAATCGGAACTTTTAGCTTTGACATTTCAAATAAATTTCTTGCAATGGCTTCCGCTTGTCCGCGCTCTTCTGCTTCAATTCCGGGATAAGCCCCCGGAGTATCAATTAACGTTATTATAGGCTTATTAAATTTTTCGGCCAGCTTCATCAGGCGAAGTGCTTTTCTGTAACCCTCCGGATTTGGCATACCGAAATTCCTGAATATATTGGATTTTGTATCTCTGCCTTTCTGCTGACCAATAATCATTACGGTTCTGTCATCAAGCTTGGCAAATCCCCCGACTATTGCATTGTCATCACCAAAATACCGGTCTCCGTGAAGCTCAATAAAATTCTCAGTCATAAGATCAATATAGTCCAGAGAATATGGCCGTTCCGGATGACGGGCAAGCTGGACAACCTGCCAGGGAGTTAAGTTTTCCAGAATATTTTTTCTCAGATCATTCACTTTTGACTCGAGTTTATTTATCTCGTTTGAAATATCGAACTGGTCAGACATCTTTCTCATCTCTGCAATCTTTTGTTCAAGCTCAATCACTGGTCTTTCGAAATCCAGGAAATTTTGTAAAGCCATAAAAGAAATTTATTTTTTAAAAGCTGAGATAAATGTTTTTAACAATATCTCAATATCAAGTACCGGTGATTGATTCTTTGCATAATAAAGATTGAGGTTTTCCATCTCTTCAGAAGAAATTTTATCATTATAATTCAGCTGAATTAATCCGGTCAGTCCTTTCTTACCCAGATAATGCTGTCCATAAGTCTCCAGCCATACGGGGTATCCGACAAATGAATATTCACCGGCAAAAACTTTAGGAAGGATCAGCAGCTTGGAGAAATGCCTGGATAAATTAGTACCGGATATATTTCTTATTAAGATCAATACCGGATAAACTGTTATCAGCATTAAAGAAGACAGCATCAGATCAAACACTCTTTTTAAAAATATATTTAATTTATTATTAATATTATATTCAATTTCAATTAAG
>JBDTWU010000247.1:0-11536 GCA_040006535.1 bacterium
CCGTTAACAGTTATAAGTAAACCGTTAACAGTTATCAGTAAACCGTAACAGTTATCAGTAAACCGTTAACAGTGAAGTTAAGCAGTGGGCGGTTAACAGTATAACGAATAAGTATTTCTCGCTTGAGTTCCCCCCTTGTAAAGGGGTGCCAGGGGGATAAATCAAAGCCAAATGAAAACAATAATAATAGACGGCAATAATTTAATTCACAAGGTTCCTCATTTTAAAGCTTTATTTATTAAAAATAAAGAGGCTGCGCAGGTTTCTTTGATTGAAACAGTTAATTCCCGTATTACTAAAAGTGAGAAAACTGAATTTGTCTTTGACGGACACGGAGGAATTAAAAAATCCGGTGTAACCTTTTCTAATGACCTGACTGCTGATGAACTTATCAGAAAAAAGATAGAAACATTTGGAGATCATAAGAAATTAAAGATCATCAGTTCGGATAATAATATAACCGGATTAGCAAAGATCTGCGGTGCTGAAATACAAAAGTCGGAAGATTTCTGGAAAGAAATAAACAGAACCAATTCAGTTACAGCAGGAAAAAATATTAATCAGAATTATATCTATGATGAAAAAGAAAAACCCGGACGCCCTGGTAAAAAAGACGTTGATGAGTTCAAAAAGTATTTTACATAAAGTATAATCCCTTACCACTAAGACGCAAAGCCACAAAGAAAATATATTTTATATACTTTTATTTAATATTATGTATTGTATTAAAAATACATTCTGGAAATTTGGTAAATCCGGGTCAAATTTTGAAAAATGCAGCTGATAAAAAATGAGTCAGCCCGCAAAATAATTTTTATTGTCTGTCTTTTAGCCTGCCTTCTTCCTTTCATTGATCCTCCGGTAGCATTGCTCATGGGAATAATTCTCTCCCAGATCAACGGACATCCTTTTGCAAAATACAACAGTAAGTTTACTAAAATTTTACTGCAGGCATCTGTAGTCGGACTGGGATTCGGAATGAATTTATTTGAAGCTGCCAAAGCCGGAAAAGAAGGACTGATATTTACTGTCTCCACAATATTGCTGACTTTTACAGCCGGGATTTTATTAGGAAGATATTTTAAAATAGATAATAAAATTGCTTATCTTATCACTTCGGGAACTGCGATTTGCGGGGGAAGTGCTATTGCGGCTGTGTCTCCGGTGATCGGAGCAAAACCCGAGCAAATGTCTGTCTCCCTCGGAACGGTTTTTATTCTTAACTCAATAGCATTATTTATATTTCCCTTAATAGGATATTTTTTTAAATTAACAGAACCCCAGTTTGGATTATGGTCTGCGATCGCAATTCATGATACCAGCTCTGTAGTTGGAGCAGCTGCCAAATACGGCACGGAAGCATTAAAAATCGCAACAACAGTAAAATTAGAAAGAGCATTATGGATAATTCCGTTATCATTCGTAACAGCACTGGTATTCAGGAAAAAGGATACTAAAATCTCAATACCGTACTTTATATTTTTTTTTATTATTGCAATGGCATTAAATACATTTATACCTCAGATGCATTCAGCCGGACAGATAATTCTGCTTATCGCAAGAAAAGGTTTGACTGTAACACTGTTTCTGATCGGTTCAGGTCTTACAGCTGCATCCATTAAAGCTGTGGGTGTTAAGCCATTTCTACTGGGAGTGATTTTATGGATATTGATATCTGTATGTTCTCTGATAGTAATAATGAATTCATCAGGATAATAATTAGCCGGATAATTAAATTAACCCTTCTTAATTAATAAAAAATTTAATAATGACTCATCAGGACGTTGATACTCCTTCATTTAAAAATTTATATGACGGCAATTCATATTTCATTCTCGATGTGAGAACTCCGGAAGAATTCATAACCGGTCATCTAAAGGGAGCAGAAAATATAAATTTCTATGAAGAGGAATTTGAAGAAAAGATCAGTTCACTTGATAAAAGAAAAAAATATCTTGTTTATTGCCGTTCCGGAGGAAGAAGCAGGCAGGCAATGTTTCTTATGAGAGATCTTGGTTTTGAGGAAGTATGCAATTTATCCGGCGGAATATTATCATGGGGCGAGCACGGCTATGAGCTGGAAAACTAGATTTCTGATTCAATGTAGTTTATAGTCTGAACACTAATTAGGACTGAAAAAACGAAAGTAAAGATGATCACAGGTTTTGAAAAAGTTATTCCGGAAAATTAAATTTTGAAAGAATGGAAATAAAACAATTTTATGATGAAAATCTTGCTCATGCATCTTATGCAGTACTGAGCGAAGGTAACATAGCTCTGATCGATCCCGGCAGAAATCCGCAACAGTATTATGATTATGCAAAAGCTAAAAGCGCAACAATCGTAGCTGTAATTGAAACACATCCGCATGCAGATTTTATCAGCTCGCACCTTGAAATTTCTAATACAACCGGAGCAAAAATTTATGTCAGCAGATTAGCAGGTGCACTATACGATAATGTTCCTTTCGACGAAGGTGATGAACTAAAGTTAGGCAAAATTAATTTGGTATCAATCAATACTCCCGGACATTCACCTGACAGTATTTGTATATTAATTAAAGATGAGAATAATAACGATTACGCGATCGCGACGGGTGATACTTTATTAGTGGGAGATGTGGGGAGGCCTGATCTTCGGGAGTCAGCAGGCTCAATAAGCAAAAGCAAAGAGGATCTTGCGCGTATGATGTATAATACAATAAATGAGAAGCTGATGCCTCTGCCTGAAGATCTTCTTGTGTATCCTGCTCATGGTGCAGGTTCATTGTGCGGCAAGTCAACAAGCACTGATACTTTTACGAGTATTGGAAAGGAGAAGAATGAAAATTATGCTTTTCAGAAAATGAGCGAGCAGAAATTTGTGAATGAACTCCTGAGTGAGCAGTCATTCGTTCCAAAATATTTTTCATATGATGTCGAGCTCAACCGGAAAGGCGCTCCGGATTTTAAGAAGAGTATTAAAAATGTAAATAGAATTGATTCATATGTTCAGGTTGAACCGGGAAGCCCGGTGATTGATTCAAGGGACCGGAAAGATTTTATTAATGGACATTTTAAAGGCGCGATAAATTTAATGCAGGATAAAAAATTTGAAACCTGGCTCGGAAGTATAATTTCGCCGGATGAAAAATTTTATATCGTTGCAGATTCTTCAGACAAACTTGAAAACATAATCGAAAGAATTGCAAAGATCGGATATGAGGTCAATATTAAAGGTGCTTTGATTCATAAAAACACTGAAGGTCTTGTAAAGTCTGAAACTGCAGATGTCGATTATTTTAAAAAACATACAGAAGATTTTACTATAGTTGATGTAAGGAACAAATCTGAAGTAGAGAAGAAGAAAATTTTCAGTAAATCAATATCGATTCCCTTACCCGAGATCAGAGAGAGATACAAAGAGATCCCGTTGGAGAAGCCGCTGATGATACATTGCGCGGCAGGATTGCGCTCCGCTGCAGCATCAAGTATCCTGAGCAATCTTCTGCCTGTCAAAGTGTTTGACCTTGGCGAAAATATAAAATCCTTTTAATGAATAAAATATTTTTATGGTAACTAAATTTACAACATTTTACAGGCACATAATAGAGCAGGAAAGAAAATATCCTGATGCATCAGGTCAGCTCTCGGACCTGCTTGCGGATATCGCTCTTGCATGTAAAGTAATTTCATTAGAAGTCAACAGGGCGGGCCTTATAGACATTCTTGGCTTTACAGGCGAAGAAAATGTACAGGGTGAACAGGTTAAGAAGCTCGATGTCTTTGCCAATGATGTCCTTACTCATGTTATGAAACAGGGCGGGCACATATGCGCAGTTTGTTCTGAAGAAGAGGAAAACTTTATTCCGATGGAGGATAAATTTTCCGAAAACAAATTTGTAACAAATAAATACATCTGTCATTTTGATCCGCTGGACGGATCTTCAAACATAGACGTAAATGTTTCAATCGGAACAATTTTTTCCGTGTATAAAAGGATTTCAAAATCAGGCGCCGGTGCATTAGAAGATTGTTTACAGAAGGGTACAGAGCAGGTTGCTGCAGGATATGTCATTTACGGATCGAGCACAGTTCTCGTCTACACAACCGGAGAAGGCGTTCACTGCTTCACGCTTGATCCCTCTGTTGGTGAATTTCTTTTATCCAATGAAAATATCAGCATTCCGAAAAAATCAAAAACATTTTCAACCAACGATGGGAATTTTTGTAAGTGGAGCACCGGAATGAAAAAATATGTATCTCATCTTAAAGAAATAGATCCCAAAACCTCAAGACCTTACTCATCAAGATATATCGGCTCGCTGGTAGCTGACTTTCACAGGAATTTATTATACGGGGGGATTTTTATGTATCCTGCTGATAACAAGAATAAGAAAGGGAAGCTTCGTCTTATGTATGAAGCAAATCCATTAAGCTTGATCGTAGAACAGGCGGGCGGAAAAAGCTCTGATGGAAAGAACAGGATCTTAGAAATCGAACCAAAAAATTTACACCAGCGAACTCCATTATTTATCGGTAGCGAGGAGGATGTTATTCAGCTTGAAAAATTCTTAGCTGAAGATTAGATAACGCGGGATGTTGGCCGCTAAACGCCAGACGAGACACTCCATACAATTATTGTACAGGTTCATTCATCAGATTAGTTTTTTTCAATTCCTGCAGATTGCTTTCATCTATAAAAAGTTCAATAAAGATATCTTCATCATATCTGTTGAGCCTGAGCTTATCGAATACTTTAGAAGATGGAGCTTTTTGTTTACCGCCGCTGCTGAGTTTAGCTACAGTGATCATTCCGTTAAGAATGCCTGCCAGATATTTTGATGATTCTTTGTCCGCCGATTCGCACTGAACTAGAAATTTCAAATCCTTATTCATATCAGCGGAGAAGGAAATTGAATTAATTCTTTTGTATAGATTTTCTATTGCAGGTTTTTCATTTGTGCTATTGGAATCGTTATTTTCAGATTGAGAATCCCTCAAAGAATCATTTTCCGGAATCCGGTGACCTGAAGTTGACTGAATAAGGTTTTGAAATATCCCGCGTATAAAAACTTTTTCAGTTGATACCATCCAGAGGTCCTGCTTATAAATTATTTTTTGAATCACGTTAAAAACATTTTCATTGGTAAGCAAACCTGATTTCAGAGTATCCTTAGTCTGAAGCATTATGTCAATTTGTTTTAAATAATTACTGGCACATATCGTAAAATCGTCTTTGAAAAAAAAATAAAGTCCATTATCATTTTTAACATAAATAACTGCTCCATCTGCATTTTTCGTTATTGAGAATATGCTGTCTGTTGTCAGATAATTATTAAGTTTATTCTTATCAAATATCCCTTTTAATACAATTGCATTTTCCCCAAACCATGAGTTGGAGTAATAAAACTCCTCAAGCCCTTCCGACACTGAAGCGCCGGTTGCAAGCCTGAATGTATTAAGCAGGCTGCCAAAAGTTTTTTCAGCATTTAATAAAGAATCGGAAATATTTTTTTTCCAGAATTCAGTGCGGCTCATATTCTTAAAGTTAAGATACATTACGAACTGAGGATTTTCCTGAAGAAGATTCAGATTTGCATTTATTGACAAAGGCAGTTGTTCGGGATCCGGTTTTAAATTACATCCGGATATCAGCAGCAGGAATAATATTAAACATGAGCGGATCATGTATTTAAAATTTTAAATTAAATTATAAATTACATTTTGGAAATTAAAATTAAATACCGGTTCCACATTATTAATTTTCAAAATTAAAATTTAAAAATAAAAAATTTTTCAGTAATCCTTTTTCCTGAAATAAAAAATTGATGCTGAAAGTGAAGCAAGCATAAACAGCAATGAAGAAAATACCGGCATGTAGGATTTTATGGGATTCCCCGTAATCATATCAGTTGTGATCTGATTGATATCGGTTGGCTTAGGTAATATGTAGTAAAAGAAATTTACTATGAACTGAAAAGCTTCATTACTCACCAGGCTAAAAATTGTTTCTTCTCTGAAGTAAAGTACTGGACCAACTATAAAAACTAAAAACAAGCTAACGATGATTGAAAGTATCGTGCTCTGTGAAACAAGTCCGATAAAAATTATCAGAGAATATATTATAGCGAATGACAAAGTTAGCCAGAGTATTGAATATAGAAATGGAACGTGCCAGAAACCTGATTTGATTGAAAGTATAAGCCAGACGAATCCAATAAGATAAAGAAGACTGATGAAAATAAGTAAGACGCCGCCCAGAAATTTTGCCAGAATAATTTTCGTCCGTGAGACAGGCTTTGATAGCAGTAGATCTATGTGACCTTTCTCAAGCATTGACGGAATAAATGAAGATACGGAAATGAAACAAAATGTAATGATAAGCAGATAAGAAATATTTATCATAGCGACTTCAAAGCCGATCACAAGCTGTTTAACACCTTCTTCTCCTGTAGACTCCATCATATTCACCATGCCTTCGACCGAATCAACATTAATAAGAAAAAGAAAGATCAGTATTATTAATGTGGAAATCGCAAAAAAGCCTATAAAGATCTTCTTTGCAATTGCTTCGCGAAAGGTGCTGAATATTAAAGTTAGAAAGATCATAGATTAATTCTGACTTCCTATTAAATTAATGAACATATTTTCCAGTGTATTCTTTTCCCTGACAAGCCCGTGAATAAGAATTTTATTTTTTCTTAGCAGATCTATAATGGCATTCAGGTCTTCAATGCTCAGGGTATTGATACAAAATTCATTTGCTCCGTTGATAGTAGCTTTATAATTATTGAGAAGACTATTTAAAAGATCTTCCTTCATATCTGAGGTGGTAAATGTATAGTTATCTGAAACAGAGGTAATGTCATCCACTCTTCCCAATCTTACAAGTGATCCTTTATTCAGAATCGCAACCCTGTCGCAAATCAATTCGACTTCACTCAGCAGATGTGAATTTAAAAAAACTGTTTTGCCCTCCTCCTTAAGATTGTTCAGAACATCGCGTATCTCTTTTCTTCCGATCGGATCAACACCGTCCGTTGGTTCATCGAGAAAAATCAATTCCGGATTATTGAGCATTGCCTGCGCCAGCCCGAGACGCTGAAGCATACCTTTGGAATATTTTTTTATTTTAGTTTTTCTCCACTTATCCATATCCACCAGCTTAAGATATTCATCTGACTTTTTCTTTACATCCATACTGCTCATACCGCTTAGCTTTCCGAAATAGTGAAGCACCTGTTCACCGGTAAGATAATTCGGAAATTTATGATTCTCAGGAAGATATCCCACTTTAAATTTGTAGGATTCATCATTTATTTCTTTATTAAAAATTTTTATCTCACCCTGTGACGGAAAAGTAATACCGAGAAGTATTTTTATCAGAGTTGTCTTACCGGCACCGTTAGGACCTAGCAATCCGAAGATCTCCCCGCTTTCAACTTCAAACGAAAAATTGTTCAGTGCAAGAATGTTTTCCTGTGAGAAGCTTTTTGAGGAATATTCTTTTGATAAATTTTTAGTGGAGATTACACTCATCAGATCTTCTGATTATTTGATATTATTAATTCTCTCATCGTTTCTCATAGCAGTAATTACGTTTGACAGGTGTTCATCAAGATCCACTCCTATGTCTTCCGCACCTCTTATAATATCTTCCCTGCTAACATTTTTAGCGAATGCTTTATCTTTCATTTTTTTCTTAATGCTCTTTGGCTCAACATCATTAAGACCGCCATCTTTCATAAGGGAATATGCGGTAATAAATCCGGTAATTTCATCGCACGCAAAAAGATATTTTGCAAGCTTTGATTCACGTTTAACATTTGTACGGTCAGGATATGCATGACCAAGTATAGCATCGATAAGCTCCTTATCATAACCTGCTGCTTCAAGTATCGGAACGGCTGTGTTAGGATGAGTATCGGGATAAATTTCCCAATCCAGATCATGAAGCAGTCCCGTGGAAGACCACTTTTCTTCGTCTTCATTAAGCATATTGGAATAAAATTTCATTGCGGATTCAACTGCATAGCAATGCTTTCGCAAGCTTTCATTCTTAATGTATTTATGAAGCAGTTCTAAAGAAGTATTATCTCCGGGCATTAATCTGTAAGAGGTTTAGCAAAAATACCAAAGTTAAATGTAACTTAATATTAATTATTATTTCATCATGGATTTATGATTACTTCATCCGGTAACTCGTTTTTGTCATTGTCATTAAAAGGAAATTCTTTAGCAAGGATCTCCCCCATTTCAACAAGCCCCCGGATAATTCCTTCGTGATAATTTTTATTCGTAAAATGAATTTTTATTTTATTTGAAATTTCATTCCAGAAATCGGGTGATATTTTTGAATTGATCCCCTCGTCCGCAATTATCTCAAATTTTCTTTCGTCAAATATCAGGAAAAATAAAATACCGGTCTTGTCTTTTGTCTCACTCATCTTCAGCTTTACAAATTCTCTCAACGCAATATCTCTTGGTGTGAATTTTTTTTCGAGAAATCCTCTTCGTCTTTTTATGCAAACCCGTATCTCACCTGACGTTTTCTTTTCAATCTGACGGATGGTTTCTGTTATATTATCCAGAGACTCATCGGTTAAATATTCAGAAATTATATTTTTCTTTGACAAGTTATTTTAAGTAAAAGTATTATGTATTATTATGAAATTAACTATTAACTATTAACTATTAACTATTTACCAGCTTCCGCTTGAGCCGCCGCCGCCAAATGAACCTCCACCGCCTGAAAACCCTCCGGACGAACCTCCGCTGCTTCCTCCGCCCCATGAACCTCCGCCACCAAATCCACCCCAACCTCCTCCGCTGTTTCTCCAGCCTCTTTTGCCTGCAACAATATTTCTGCCAAATCCAAAAATCCTTCGAATAAAAGAAGATATCATAAAAATAAATATAAATCCGAAAATCGCCACAATGAAAATTGGAATACCGAAACAACATGTGCTTCCATTGCTGCCGTCTGAATTTTTCTCAGCGGTATACTCACCTTTAATAGCTGAAATTACTGCATCCGTACCTTTAGTGATTCCCTCATAATAATTTCCTGATTTAAAACTTGGTGTGATAACATTTCTTATAATGCTTGAGCTGACTGCATCTGTAAGAGCTCCTTCAAGTCCGTAGCCGACTTCAATCCTTATCTTTCTGTCATCCTTTACTATAAGCATCAGCACACCGTTATTCTTATCTTTTCTACCTATTTTATTTTTTTCCGCTAACTTCATTGAAAGATCTTCAAGGGATTCTCCGTCAAGTCCGGGGATCATATATACTATGATCTGATTTGATGAAGTTATATCTTCATTGCTGAGCTTTGTATTTAAAGTATTTATCTGTGAAGGTGTAAGCGTAGCTGTTTCATCCACTACATATTGTCTGAATGTAACAGGATTTTCAGATGGCAGTTTTTTATAACCTTCCTGTGAGAAGCCAAATGAGGAGCGCAGTACAAAAATCAGAAAAAATAAATATGCTATATTTCTTACTTGCAAAGTTTTATATTAAGATCTTACTTTTAATAATCAGTAATAACCTGCTTACATTGAAAAATAAAAAAAGCGATCAGAAATAATTCAGACCGCTTAAAATAAAAAATCATTTTAATAAGTTAACCGCCTGCATTTTTAACAATTTCTTTATCCGGGTCTAACATTTTAAGGAAGCTGTATCTTTTCTCAATTGCAGCTTTGTTAATTTCATCAAGTATATCAACCATCACATTATATTTCATCTTTCTGTCGAACTTTAAAAGTATTATCAGATTTGGTTTCGCTGCGTATATTGATTCTATCTTTCCCTTCATTTCATTGAAGGTAACTTTTTCCGGCGGCGCTTCTGTTCCGTCAGACTGACCTTTTGAAAAATAAACATTTCCAGATTCAGCAACTCTGACATAAACAACGTCACCCATATCTACTTTAATTTTATCCAGTTCGTCACCCTTCGGAAGATTGATCTGCATGATCTGTGGAGTATTCAGAGTAGTGGTAAGAATAAAAAATGTAAGGAGAAGCATAATGACATCAACCATCGGTGTCATATCAATTCTTACTCCTATTTTTCTTCCTTTTTTATATTTCTTCTGTTTATGAAGTCCCCCGCCGGAATCCGGGGCATCAAATCCGCCGCCTGCCATAGTTTAATTCCTTTTTAAATTAAATTCCAAAAAAAATTTATTTAGGTGTTTCCGATTTGACGTCGGTTACCAGTGCAAACCTGGTGTTCTTGGTTGCTTTAAAAATATCCATCAGGTCCTCAACAATTCCGTAATCAGTCTGTGTATCACCTTTCAGTACAATTCTGAAGTCTGATTTTACTCCCTGAATATTCTTTAACTTCAACCTAAGATCGTTCAAAGTTTTTTCAAACTGACTCCGGTTCATTATAATAACTTTTCTTTTGAAATCTTTTCCCTGCACCTTGCCGCCTGTTAACTCGTATTCACTTTTTGAAGTGCTATCAGGGTGGAACAAGCCTACACCGAACGCATCTCCGAAAACCTCTTCCCTCACTTTGTAATTATCAACATCAAGAAATACATCACCGCCTTTTGTAAGAGTTAATGTCATTATATCCTTTTCAGGAAGTTTTGTTGTATCCGTTACAACTGATTCAGGAAGTTTGATTTCAATGGCTTCGGTGGATTCGGCTTTGAATGTAGCAACAAGCATAAAAAAGGTCAGTAATAACATGATCACATCCACAAGTGGTGTCATGTCAATATTCACACCGGGCTTTTTAATTGATCTGGCTTTCTTCATATTTTAAACAGTCGAATATTATAGTTGATTAATAAAAACTTAAGCTGTCTTTTTTCTACCTTTAATTGCTAATATCTGCAGCATGTTATAAGTAGCTTCATCTATCATATAGGTAATGTTTCCGACTTTTGTAACGAAGTAGTTGTAAGAGATAGTTCCAACAATTGCTCCGAACAAACCGCCTGCAGTATTTATAAGAGCTTCCGAAATACCTGAAGACAACTCAGCAGCATTCGGAGTTCCGGCTGTTGCCAAAGCCTGGAATGCTCTTATCATTCCTACTACAGTTCCGAAAAGTCCTATAAGCACGGATACGGAAGCGATTGTGGAAAGAACAACAAGATTTCTTTCCAGAAGAGGTACTTCCAGCATCATAGCTTCTTCTATTGCTGTCTGAACTTCCTGTAATTTTTGATCTGCCTCTAATTTGTTATCTGTTGCAAGTACCTGATAACGTTCGAGCCCCTGCTTAAGAATATTGGCAATCGAACCGCGCTGCTTATCGCATTCTGCAATAGCCTCGTCGATATTACCGTCCAGAAGTGCGGTCTGAACTTTTTTCAAAAAAGGTTCGATAGGTCCTCTTCCTTTAGCTTTTGAAAGAGAGAGCTGTCTTTCAATAGTAAAAGTTATAACCATTATGCTTAATGCCATTAACAAGACCACGATAGGTCCTCCCAAATAAATAGCACCCATAATATTGGCTGGTGTGTTTTTATCCGGAGTTTTAAAATTTGCCGGATTTCCGAAAACGGCATAAAAAATTATCGC
>JBDTWU010000248.1:0-3066 GCA_040006535.1 bacterium
CCAAAGGGATTGCCACCCAAAATAATCTTTCAGGACTGTTTCTTTCGAGAGCATCTTTAAATTACAAAATTTCAGATAATGCTTTTATTAATTTTGAGTACAGGAAATATGATGAGAGCGATTACCTGAATAATTCTTTTAATCCTTTCAACACGTATTCAGGATATAACACAGGATATTTCAGACATTAATAAGTCAGAGTGAAAGTAATATTCAGATAATACATTCTCTATCATTAATACCGGAAGTAAAAAGCTTTCGGTTTTTTATTTTGTAAAATAAATTGAAGAACAGTTTTCTTACTTACATATTAAACGGAACAATAATTTTATTTTTTATTCTGGTAGTTTACTTTGGATTCTCTTTTATTAACAATTCAATAAAAACAGATAAAAGTATAAAGGAGATTACCGATACCGCAAAATCCGTAACCAATCAGCCTAATCTTACAATACAGCTCGATGTTCAAAACGGAACTCCGGAAAACGGAGCAGCATCAAAATTTACCGATTACCTTAGAAAAAACGGAATTGATGTGGTAGAAATTGGAAATTATAAATCTAAAGATATTGATAAAACCTTGGTTATTGACAGGGTCGGTGATAAGAATAAAGCGAAGAAGGTAGCTACACTGCTTGGAGTAAGTGACAGAAATATAATACAGCAAACAAATAACAGTCTTTATCTTGATGTCAGTGTTGTCATAGGAAAAGATTTTAATGAGTTAACACCTTATAAGGAAAAGATAAAATAAATTTTATGGATTCAAAAGAACTGGCTTTAAAAGCCGCCGATCTGATGCTTCAGAAAAAAGGGACACGAATAGTTGTAATGGATCTTAAGGACCTTACTACAGTTACAGATTATTTTGTAATCTGCTCGGCAACTTCGGACACTCAGGTAAAAGCTATTGCAGATTTTATAAAAACGGAAACAAAGAAGATTGATGAGACAGCGTGGCACAATGAAGGTTATTCCAATCTGAGCTGGATACTACTGGATTTTGTAGATGTGGTAGTTCATGTATTTCTTGAGGACACGAGAAAATTTTATAACCTGGAAGGACTATGGGCTGATGCACGAATAAAAGAGATAAAGGATGAATGAAAAATAATCCCCCAAAAAAGCCACGTCTTCTTCTCACTGCGGGTGACCCTAACGGAATTGGTCCGGAAATAATTCTAAAAATTTTTAACAATAATAATTTCATTTCAAAGTTTGATCTTACTGTTGTTGGTTCAAAAAGTGTTTTCGATTTTTATGCATCGCTGTTAAATATTGAAAGCATTCCTGCCGGTAAAATAATTGAAATATCACTTCCAAAAAAATTTATAACTGAGCCGGGTAAGATTAATAAACAATCCGGAAAAATTTCCGGAGATGCAGTCCGCATTGCAGCCGAGCTTTGTATTAACAGAGAATATTCCGGAATGATCACACTTCCAATTTCCAAAGAGGCACTGAATCTCGGAGGATATAATTATCCCGGACATACTGAAATGCTCACAGAATTATCCGGCTCTGAAAATACAGTAATGATTTTATATTCTAAAATATTTTCAACAGCGCTTGTAACCGGGCATCTTCCGTTAAAGGATGTTTCAAAGAAACTTAAAAAAGAATTACTGATAAGCAAAATAATTTCCGTTAACAATTCACTCGTAAGAGACTTTCAATTAAAGAATCCAAAGATTGCATTGCTTTCCCTTAATCCGCATGCAGGCGATAATGGTTTGATTGGAAATGAAGAAAATGAAATTATTAATCCGGTAATAGAACAATTAAATTCAGTAGGATTTAATCTGAGAGGAGCTTTTGCATCTGATGCTTTCTTTGCAACCGGGAATTTTAAAAAATTTGAGATAACAATTGCCATGTATCATGATCAGGGACTGATCCCTTTTAAAATGATCTCATTTGATAAAGGAGTAAACTTCACTGCAGGTTTGAATTTCGTACGGACATCGCCCGATCATGGAACTGCTTTTAATATAGCAGGCTTAGGAATTGCGAATCCTGAAAGCACGAAGCAGGCAATCCTTCTGGCTTACAGGCTTGCTAAAAGAAATACAACTATGGTTTTAAAGTGAAAAGAAAGGGCGTACTAGGAAAATACAAAAATTTTTGTGCCATGCGATAAATCCCATCTTATCTTCTAATCAGAAACTCGAGGATCTTCTTCCAGTCTTTATGAAAATCATATTCAAACCTGTCAGCCGGATTCAGGTCGAAAGCTTTTTCAAGCATGTCAATTCCGTATTCGATCTCTTCTTTAAGAAAAAAGATCTTGGCTTTTTCGTAATAAGGTTCGGACCAGTTAGGATGAAATTTAATTACCTTATCAAAAGCTTTCAGTGCATTATCAAAATACTTTGCATCAAGCAAAGCACATCCGTAGTCATACCATGCATCATAATTAGAAGATTCCAGCTTTACGACCATTTCATAACTCTTGATAGAATCATCCAGTCTTCCTAATGCGTGCTCAGAATCAGCTTTGAGATACCATATCTCCGAATAATCTTTGCAGAGTATGAGAGCGGAATTGAAGTCATCTAAAGCTTTTTCATATTTACACAGGTTGAAATAACAATTGCCCCGCCCGTAATAAGATTCATAGTTTTGAGGATCAATTTTTATTGCTTCCGTAAAATAATTTATAGCAGTTTCATTTTCACCAAGCTCTTCGTAAGCATTTCCCATATTATGAAGAGTATAGGAATCAGTCTTTTTTAATTCCAATGCTTTCTTATAGCAGTCAATTGCTGTGTACAATCTGCCTACAGAAGCATAAGCATTGCCGCAATTATACCATGCCGAAGCAAAGTTGCCCCTTAATGCAAGACATACTTCATAGCTTTCGATTGCTTTAAGATATCTTCCCATCCTGTTCAAAACGATTCCCCTGTTATACCATGCTGTATAGTTCATGGGGGAATATTTGAGATGTTCATCATAGGATAAGACAGATTCTTTCAGCATGTCAAGGAAATCAAAACAATACCCGAGTTCATAATAGGCATCCTTGTGTTCCTTTTCTAACTTCAAAACCTTTTCGAAGCATTC
>JBDTWU010000249.1:0-6830 GCA_040006535.1 bacterium
GATATTATCAGATGTTTGTATTGGTTGATGATATTCCGTCCGTATCAAAAATTATAAAAATTGAATCCGGCTCGATCACCGGTTTTGGTACTCTCAATCTTACAGCAATCATCCAGGGTTTCTATAATTCTTCTACTGATACAATGGTATCTGATACAATGAAAGTATATTTAAGAAATTTTACCTCGCCTTATTCAAAAGTTGATTCTTCTGTATCTATGCTTGATTCTTCAGGCGCCGGAGTTTTTAATTTTGGAAATATTACCAACGGAACAAATTATTATTTAGTGGTCAAGCACCGCAATTCAATTGAAACATGGAGCAGCGTAGCAATGTCTTTTACTGCCGGAACAATGACGTATAGTTTCAATACAGCTGCTGATAAAGCATACGGGAAAAATCAGATCCAGGTAGATAATTCACCTCTAAGGTTCGCAGTGTACGGCGGAGATGTCAATAATGACGGAATTGTAAATCTTAATGATATAATTAATGTGTCAAACTCTGCAATTAATTTTGTATCAGGGTATGTAAATACTGATATGACCGGAGATAATTTTGTTAACCTGACTGATCTGATACTAACTCAAAATAATTCTGTGAAATTCGTTCGAAAGGTAACGCCGTAATGGAATACGTTTTAAATTTTTGTCTTCGTGTCCGCAATTTGTATCATTGCTTACAGAAAATTTAAAAAAGATTTACTTATGGTTGCTATGGCAGCTGTAATGCTATTTTATTTGTCAGCAATTTGAAAAGACAATTAAAATTAAAAACCTTATGATAATGAAACCCTTTTACCAATAGCTCTCGCTTTCTGTTCACATCAATTTTTCAGGTGGATGTTTTGGTGGGAGATTAATAACTGCCCTTTTCTGTCGTTGGATAGATACCAGCCGATTTTACTTTACAAATTAAACATTAAATTTACCGCGGGGGGAACTCCGCGACAAACGTAAGCAGGGGTCAGGAATTCTTGTTATTAAAATTTAAATCTAATTAATCTTAAACTTAATATTCAATCCTGCGGAAAATTTTGTAGTGCCTTTAGGTTTGAAAATGCTTTCAACATTGTAAGTTCCTATATCAAAGATAACCGGTCCGGCATTGATGCCCAGTCCGAGACTCACTGCAAAATCCTGCAGTCCTCCGAAACCGAATCCGATCCGCGATAAAATAACATCAGTAATGTTATACTCACCGCCAATTCCCCCGGAAGGTTTTTTTGATCCGCCGAGATCTTCATTAAATCCCTGGACATAATCGACTGCAATGGTTGCTATCTCTTTTTTCAGAGAACTTTTGGAAGCACTACTTGTAAATTTGTAAGAAGCTCCGAATCTTACAGTTGTGGGAAGCGTGGTTGTAAATGAGGTTACCGAAGTTTTTGTTGCTTTGATCTTATCTTTAAGAGAATCAAGCTGAGCCCTGTTAGTAATGTCTGTGATCAGAAAATTTCCGTCATAGAAATAATTTGCTGTATTCTTATCCCATTTAATAAAGCCAATATCTGTAATACTCAATCCAAGATTAAGATAACCGTTTCTCGAAACATTTTTAATTCGTGCATTTATACCGGCATCAAATCCAACACCGAAACCGGCATTATCAAGAGAGTATTTAAAATTATTATCATTCGTTAATCCTGAATATAAAAATTCCGCGCTTCCTGATCCCTGAATCTGGTTAAAATTATTTGTAGTAACCATCAGATCGTTACTCCTGGTGTTAAGATAATAGAGCCCCAACTGAGGTTTTACTGAAACACCGAAGGCTAATTCATCAAAGGTCTTATTATTTTTAAAACTTAAGCTATTTGCATATGTCAGATTTATCTGGCGCACCCAGTAAGTATTATTTTCCGATCCCGAAAGATTATAAGTCGAGTTGATGAGATTTCCAAACAACCCTACATTTAGAAAGTCTCTGCTAACCTTTATCTTTTCAGAAAATCTTTCATCAATCGAAATCCCGTATGACCCGGATTTTTTGGTATTTAAAACAAAGGAAAGTAACCTTGCAGAAACAAAAATCCGGGAAGGCTGATCGCTTGCGTCTCTTAATATAGTTTGCTTATCATCCTCTGTTAAGGCACGTCCCTGTCCGTTATTTACTTCACCGAAATAATTATTATAAAAATTCAGTGAAAGAAAATTGCTTGAAGTCAATACGCCTGCATTGGTTAAAATATTAAAGTAGACCGCGGACTTTTTATTCAATCTCTGATTCAATATGTTAGCCGGGTTTTGATTGAAGGCATCCAGCTCATAAGAGCTTGAGGCTGAAGTATTTCCCATTGACAGGCTTCTTACATTCAGAATGTTCTGAGAGTAAATCTCGCTGCTGACGAAGACAGAGCACATAAATAAAATGAAAAAACCTTTCATAAGAGTTTAATATGTAATTTTTTATTTTTTAAAAATTCAGGCGGTATTTTATTTTTCCGAAACTTAATTCCCGTATAATATCACTGCCACGGATCTTAACAGTGTTAAGAGGAGGAGGAATAAAATTCTGATCCGTATAAAGTTTATATTCATAGATAATTTTTCCCATATGTTTGAGTTTCTGAATTTCCGCGCTGTCCAGTTCCGCATTCATCGATGTTGTATTCACACTATTTACAAATCCATCAGGTCCCACCGATGCAGCATTTACCGTTATGGATGAATCAGATGCATTCCCAATAATTTTTGAGATCGCAATCAAAGGAGTAAAAAAAGAATCGAGAATCAGAATTTTTGCAGTAGCTTTCAAAGGAAATCCATTCTGGGTATTAAATGTAAAGGTCAGATATTTAACATCATCAAGATTTTTTCTCTGATCGTCTCCCGTTATTCCCGCATCGACTGTATCTTTGAACACTATCGGCTCCGTAATATTAACATCAAGCGGGACCTGAATAGTAAAATTAAGCGTAAGGCTGTCGGTGTAAGTTACTTCACCTTCTTTATATGAAAGATTCAGAATATCAGTTCTTGTAGCTGTAATTTTTTTTGGAATATTATTAATGAATGCCAGTATATTGCTGTTGTTTTCATTGATCGGGAATGCAACCGAATCTTTATCGGAAGGTAGTGTCAGTGTAAAAAGAGAATCGACCGGATCACCGGAATTGCCATTCTTTAAATATTTTAGCCTTACTTTATTGCCATTCTTATTTTCCCCGACTATTGATATTTGTGAAAAGTCAACCTGATAAAGATCTGAATATTTTTTTAAAATTAAAAAATTTCTGCCCGGAGTAATTTTTGCAAAATGGACTTCCCCTTCCGGAACATCAGAACCGAGTGGATCAATAACCTCATTAGTTGTAATGCCCGTGCTGAGCGGCTTCAGGCGTCCATCTATTTTTTTTATTGAATAATCTGAAAGTGTATAATTAAAACTTACCGGCACAGGAGCATCAGATTGAAACCGGAGCTTCAGCTCCAGCCTGTTATCAGGAATTTCGTTTTTGATAAAATAATCTGCCAGATCAAAATCGATTGACTTTTGCCCGCCGGCACTGACACTGATTGAAATCCTTGCCGTATCACCGTTCGAGACATTAAATAAATTTTTTATTGTTGCATTGACGGAATAGGTTTTACCGGAATTGTTCTGGAATGTAAAATTAAATCTGCCGTTCAAAAATTCTGTCCGCCGTACAAAGGTGGAGTCATCCACTACAATGAATGTATCTAGAACAAATGTGCTGGGAGCATTGATTTCTGTTGTCTTCAGGCCGTCGAACTTAATATCTTCACCGAAGCTTCTCACATATTTTGATTCACCGAATAAAAATACAAGGTTATTCTTCATAGAATCATAGCCGATATTCCCGCTTCTTTTGAGAATATCAAAAATATTAAAACTCTTGTTGCTGAAAGGAAGCTGAAGATCAACATCCCAGGTTGGCGCTGCAGGCTGCTTTATTTCACAACTATAAAACATTGCGCACACGATATATGATATAAAGAGTATGATTATTTTATTTCGGATCATCCTTTTTAATAAATTATCCCGGGATTATGAATCAGATGTAAACCAGGTACAGAAACTCGGAGGTTGTTTCTTTGTATTCAAAATAAATAAATCTGACATAATAAAGAAGTGCAGTATCAGTCTGATGATATGGATTTCCGAGCGTTCAGATTCACAAATCTTCTTTTTTACACTTTGACAAAAATCTTATTTAGGAGTATTTTCAGAGGTGATAGTTTTAAGCTGATGTTTGCAGGTGTATTTCTCATCCGTCCAAAACGATTATTGTAAAATTCACAATGTACTTTGATTAATGTTCTTTCTTTTGTACGATCAAATAACTTATAAGTCCAAAAATATATTTAAACTTTGAAAGTAATTGAATATATTGAATCACTTCGAATTACAAACCTTAAATTTATTATAAACATGGCAGAAGACAGAGATTCAAAAATGAAATCGCTTGATATTGCTCTCGAGCAGATACAAAAGGATCACGGCAAAGGTGCGATAATGAAATTAGGCGATAAGCCGATCCAGAAAATAGCATCAATATCCACCGGTTCAATTTCGCTGGATGCAGCTTTGGGCATAGGAGGGGTTCCGCGCGGAAGAATTATTGAAATTTACGGACCTGAGTCGTCAGGAAAAACTACATTAAGTTTACACATTATAGCAGAAGCTCAGAAAACCGGTGGTCTTGCCGCTTTTATAGATACGGAGCATGCTCTTGATACAGGCTATGCACAGAAGCTGGGTGTCGATGTGAACAATCTTCTGATCTCGCAGCCTGAATATGGCGAGCAGGCGCTTGAGATCTGCGAAACACTGGTGAGAAGCAATTCTCTGGATGTGATCGTGGTGGATTCAGTCGCAGCGCTTACTCCGCGCGCAGAGATCGAAGGCGAAATGGGTGACTCGGTAATGGGAATGCAGGCAAGATTGATGTCACAGGCATTGAGAAAACTTACGGCGGCAGTTTCAAAATCTAATGTTGTGTTGATATTTACAAATCAGCTTCGTGAAAAGATCGGTGTTATGTTCGGAAGCCCCGAAACAACAACCGGCGGAAAAGCTCTGAAATTTTATGCATCAATCAGAATGGATATCAGAAGGATCGCAGCTATTAAAGAAGGAGTGGATGTTGTGGGCAACAGAACCAAAGTAAAGATTGTAAAAAATAAAGTTGCTCCGCCGTTTAAAGAAGTAGAATTTGATATTATGTATAACGAAGGAATATCAAAGCTGGGAGATCTGGTAGACCTTGCTGTAAATAAGGAGATCATTAAAAAATCAGGGGCATGGTTTAGTTATGGCGAAAGCAGGATGCAGGGAAGGGATGGTGTTAAAAAGCTATTACAGGATGACAGAGAACTGCTGAAAAAACTTTTCAATGAAGTAAGAGCTGCGATAGGAATGTCTGACGTTATGGAAAATACAGCAAACGGTAAAGAGCCTCGGAAAGACGAAGCGCTCGCAAAAAAGAAGTAGTTTTTGAAATAAAATTTTTAATATTACGTGTGGCACATTTTAAAATGTGCCACACGTGTCATTTAATGACAATGGAAATCACAAAAATTGAGAAGCAGAAGAAATTTAAAAACCGATATAATATTTTTTTAGATAACCAATTTGCTTTCGGCTTATTTGAAGATACAATCCTTAAATTTGGTTTAAGAACAGGCGATAAGCCTGAAGAGCCGATTTTAAAGGAAATAAGAGAGTTTGATGAATTCGGATATGGAAAAAAAATTGCATATTCTTTTCTTTCATATAAGCAGAGAAGCAAAAAAGAAATTATAAAGAAGCTGAGTCAAAAAAAAATTTCATCTGCAACAATAGAAAAAATTACTGACCTGCTGGAAAATCAAAAATATGTTGACGATAAAATATACGCTAAGAATTTTTTAGAGGACAGGCTCACTCACAAACCGGTTGGGAAAAGGCTTGCAAGATTAAAGCTTCTTGAGAAGGGCATTGAAAAAGAAATTGCTGAAAATATAATTGAGGAAAATTATTCCGGTGAAAAAGAATTCGAGCTGGCGAATGAGGTTCTGAAGAAATATCAGAAGAAGATAAGGTATAAAGATGATGCAGATAAAAAAAGCAAATGCTACAGATTTCTTATCTCGAAAGGGTTTGAATTTGAAGTTGTCAGCAGGGTATTAAGTATTAACTTTTAATTATTACAGAAATGGTTTTAATTTGCCGCTGTTTAATGAGCAAAATCCGGGACAATCGAAAATCAGTTCTGAAAAATTACTCTTCCTTCATATTTGCCTCAAGCTTCATGCTGCTGGTCATAAAAATTTCAGAGATAGGATAATTCCATGTAAGAGTATTGCCTTCTGTAACATTAGCATTTGAAGAAATGACCCGGTATGGAAATTCAATTTGAATATTTATATTACCGCTCCCGAACATGGCAGCCATTCCTTTTTTCATTTCTACCATCAGGGAATCATTTGCCGGCATTCCTGAAGGCGTTCCCTGCTCATACAGATAAAAAAACTTAACTTCATTTCCTTCTTTATCCAAAGTCACCGTTGTCCGGGATTTATCATTGCTGTCTTTTAATTGTCCCAATGATTGCCCTATCTTTTTTATGCTGTCGAAATCATATTTTATAGTGAAGCTGTTTGATGAGTCAGGATTTCTTGAAGCATATATTTCAATTATTCTTACACCGGGAATAGTATCATAACTGCTGCGTGTCTTATTCAGAAATATTTCATCACTGTACAATGAGTCTAAAAAACCCCCCCGCCTTGAAGAATCCATAAGAGATGCCATTGATGAAATCATTGTATAAAATTCTTTGTGAAAAGTTATTTTTAATACTTCTTCACCGGAGCCGTTTTTGT
>JBDTWU010000250.1:0-2592 GCA_040006535.1 bacterium
TAAAAGAGTCCCTGCAAAAAACAAATCTCGGATCACTAAAGGTGGAGGACTGTGTGAATCTGGAAAAGGCAATGACTTTGAATTCGAAGCTTGACGGGCACATGGTGCAGGGGCATGTTGATATAACGGGAATTGTAAAAAAAATTAATAAAAAAAATAACAGCCGGGAATTCTTCATTGCTTTTCCGAATAGTTACCTCGATAATATAATTTATGTTGGCTCAATCTCAATAAACGGAGTAAGTCTCACAATAGCAGAAATAATTAAAAGTGAAGAGAATGAAGTTCTAATCAAATTAGCCGTGATTCCGCATACTTATAATGTGACTAATTTTAATATGCTAAAAGTAAATGATCCGGTTAACATTGAGTTTGATATGATTGGAAAGTATGTTAAGAATATACTTCAAAATAAAACCTTGAATTCTTAGCTTAAAAAAAAATTGTTATAATGTTTAAACAGAAATGCAAATTACAATGATGAAATCAATTACAACTCCAGACTTTAAAATTGTATTTACAAATTAATAAACTAAAATATAATAAAATTATGAAAAAACTATTTTTTTTCCTGATCATCTTTTCCCTACCGGCTTTTGCATTCAGCCAGAATTGCAATTGGTCTACTATAGAATCAAAATATTCTGCTGGCCCGATATCACCTGAGTTCCAGTACAACTATTCAATTGTAATTAATAAGGACGGATCCGCAATGCTGATTTATACAAAAGGAGGAAATACAAACGAATATAATTTTAGTGTGGGCAAGAGCGGCAGAAAAAAATTAAACAATGCATTGACCAACAGCAAAGTTTTTGAAGTGAGCTCTGAATCCATGAATATGAACAGCAAGCTTCTTGGAGGTCCGCAGAGGAACATAAATATTACAATGTGGCAGTCGCCGGACCTTGATCAGAAGCCAACAATAATAACTGTACCCGCATCAGTAAATCCTGAATATGCAGATGGAGTTGGGAAATTATTTACGACTATTGAAAATCTGGTACCAAAGTCTGTATGGAACAAAGTCCGGTAATAATTTAAAATCCGATTTTAAATTTAATTGTGACTGGCAAGAAAAGCTTGAGTTTCCACTCAGGCTTTTTTTAAATTACACATACTCAAAGTAAACTGTGGTATTATTTATTAATAAATTAATTTTCTGAAAGAAGCTGCATTAGAATTTTTTCTTCAGAAGTCAATCCGGACTGACTATCGTTTAATTCACCGGCTTTCAGTGTACCAATATATTTATCCAGCTTATTTTCTTCATAAAGTTTAACAATCGATGAGTGTACGTAATACTTTCTGCACACGCTCACAGTATTACCTAACTGCGCGGCGACAAGTCCGAAAGCAGTATTAATTCTTTGTTTCATTTCGGTCTCACTTTCAAACCCTCCGGCTTCCTTAAACGCAGACAGAGCATGAACACTGCCTGCCCATGTGCGGAAATCCTTTGCAGTGAAATCTCCTTCCGAAATATTCCTGATGTATTCATTTACCATTCCTGAATCAATATTATTTATAACACCATTATCATCTATATATTCAAATAGTTCTTTACCCGGAATTTCTTTACAGCCTTTGACAATGCGGGCAAGCTTTTTACTTTTCAATGTAATGGAATGCTTAATACCTTTTTTACCTTTAAAAGTAAAAAGCATTTTTGTCCCGCTTAAAGCCACATGCCTGTTCTTCAATGTAGTAATACCAAAGGATCCGTACAGCTTTTCATAAGAAGAATTTCCGACCCTGATATGAGTTCGTTCCATCAGGCTCACGGCGGCAGCTAAAATCTTTTCACGGGGATAACCCGGAAGTGACAGATCTTTTTCAATTTGTTTCCGGATAAAAGGCAATCTTGTTCCGAAATCCAGGAGACGGTAAAATTTGGTATGATTACGGATAACACTCCACATTTTATGATAACGGTATTGTTTTCTTTTCAATACATCATACCCTGTTGCCTGAAGGTGACCGTTATCCAGCTCGCATATCCTCACATCTTTCCATGCGGGAGGGATTGCAAGCTTTTTTATACGATCAATTATCTCTGTACTTTTAATTTTTCCATTTCCATTAACATAAAAAAAAGACTTCGTTCCTCCCATTCGTTTTATTGACAGGTGATGATCGTCTATATAAATGAGGTTGACAGCTTTCGCGCTAAGCATTGGATCCTTAGCAGCAGCCCGTATTGTCGATTTATTTAGTTTAATTTCTATTTCAGTATCGGCCATTGTAATGTATAGTGGATATCTTATTATATTAATTCAAAATTTTGTTATAAAAAAAATGAAACGAAGCTGTTTTAAAATCCGTCTCATTTATTACATATTTTTAAAATATACTATTTAAATCCTGAAGAGTCTTAGAAAATATTAAATATTTTTAAACTGATCTGATGATTTCAACAGCCTCATTAACCTGATTATCGTTTACATCCATATGAAAAACTGCTCTCATATTTTCATAGCTTCCTGATGAGATTAATACACCCTTTTCTTTAAGCTTATTTATAAAATCATTTCTGGTTAATCTGGATGAATAGAATATCACAATATTTGTCTGCACAGATTTCAAATCGAC
>JBDTWU010000251.1:0-3604 GCA_040006535.1 bacterium
TTTTAAAATGTGTTTTTCTAAAATGCTAATATTCATTTGTAAATATTGAAAATATTGAATTAAAATCTAAAATCTAAAATCTTAAACAACTCCCTGATCTATCATCGCATCTGCGACTTTTATGAACCCGGCTATATTAGCACCATCCATATATCTTCCTTTTGCCCCGTACATTTCTGCATGCATAAGAGAAGTATCATGAATATTCTTCATAATATTTTTTAATTTAGAATTAACCTCTTCTCTTGTCCAGCTCATATACGAACTATTCTGAGACATTTCAAGTCCGGAAACTGCCACACCTCCTGCATTTGATGCCTTCCCTGGTCCATACAAAACTCCGGCATCTAATAAAATATTTATCGCTTCAGTGGTACATGACATATTTGATCCTTCCGCAAGAAGTTTTATTCCGTTGCGGACAAGGTTTTCTGCATCGATCTGATTTACCTCGTTTTGAGTTGCTGAGGGAAATGCGTAATTTGCTTTATGATCCCACAGCGGATTTGATTTTTGATTAGGAATTATTGGTGTAAACACTGCATTGCGGAATTTACCTGCATAATCTACCACATAACCTTTATCAACATTTTTTAGTCGAACAATAAATTTAAGTTTCTCCTCATCAATGCCATCTTCATCGTAAATGTATCCGGTTGAATCTGAGAAAGTAATAACTTTCGCATTAAGCTCAATTAATTTTTCGATAGCATACTGTGCCACATTCCCTGCACCGGAAACCAGACATATCTTCCCTTCGATATTTTCACCGATCGTTTCGAGCATATACTGGGAAAAATAAATCAGTCCGTAACCCGTGGCTTCAGGTCTTAATATACTCCCTCCCCATCCGCTGCCTTTGCCTGTCAGTACCCCTGTGAATTCATTCCGGATTTTTTTATATTGTCCGAACATGTAACCAATCTCTCTTCCTCCCACTCCGATGTCACCGGCTGGTATATCTGTATTCTGACCGATATGCCGGCTAAGCTCATTCATAAAGCTCTGACAAAATATCATCACTTCATTATTTGTTTTGCCCTTAGGGTTAAAATCAGAGCCTCCCTTGCCTCCCCCCAGATTGACCGTGGTCAAAGCATTTTTGAAAATTTGTTCGAATGCAAGAAACTTAAGAATGCTTAAATTAACTGAAGGATGAAACCTGAGCCCTCCTTTATATGGTCCGAGAGCATTATTAAACTGAACCCGGTATCCCCGGTTAATTTGCAATGCTCCATGATCATCAATCCAGGGAACACGAAAGATTATTATTCTATCCGGTTCAGTAAGCCGTTCAAATATGCAATGCTTAGTATATTTCGGGTGTTTTAATAAAACTGTCTTTAGGCTGCTGCAGAACTTTTCAATTGCTTGATGAAATTCTGGTTCGTTTGGATTTCTGGAAAATATCTTTTGTAAAGTTTCCGGCATGCTGTGAGGTTTAATATTCCATTAATGAAATGTAATTTTATTTTTCGGGATGACAATTTTAATTGCTTAAAATTATGGAATTATCCTAAGAGATACAATTAAATTTCATTAACTTTTGAGAGAGAGCTTTACTCATCCGGATATGATCTGAGGAATCTAATTTAATTTCCGCACCTGCTTAATAACCGTGTTTAAATAAAAATCAAACAATTGATAAATAAAATCATTCTTGTTATTTTAAAAAATTAAAACAAAACATACATGAAAATATACCTGAGTGTATAAAATTTTAATTACATTATTTTTAATATTCATAGTTACAGGGTGTAATAAAAACACTTCTGACAAACTTTCTGAAAAAAAACCTGACAGTCTCAATAAAGTGGAAAGACCGGTAAACCAGGAAAATCTGTTTGGAAAGTGGGTTAATAACAGTGATCATATGGGTTTTGAAATTAAGATCGGAGGTAAAGCTGCCTCTATTAATATGGCTACACTCGATTACAATAAATGGATGCTTAAAGGACATAAATTGATTTTGAATTCAACAAGCAAAGGAGTTTCAAATCCTGTAACAATGGATGAGGTGTTTTTAATCAGGGAGCTATCACCCACAGCGCTGATCGTTTCCCCGTCTGAAAGTCCTTCAGAGTGGTGGAGCTACACCAAGAAATAATCAAGAGAACTTTCTGAAGAATACGTGCTGTTCAATTTTTTTATTCATAAATTTACTTTTAAAGAATATAAACCTCTTAAAAACTTCATATGAAAATTCCCAAGATAATTTATATCCTGGTATTAGCCGCGTTCTTGTTTACCATTTACGAAAATCTTATGGCATTCAGAGACGGGATAGTCGGCCTGACAAAGAAAAATGGTAATCAAACGGGATGTGTATGTCATAACTTCAAACCTAATGACTCAGTTTCAGTGATTATATCAGGACCATCGCGTGTTGAGGTAAATGATACTGCTATTTATTTTCTAAGAATAGCTAACGGTCCCTCTGTTGCAGGAGGATGTGATATTGCAGTAAGCCTTGGCAAAGTTATTACTTCTTCTCTCGACACATCGCTGCGAAAAGCGGAATCTTTTCCGGGATCCGGATTCGAGCTTACACACCGGCAGCCCAAATTTTTCTCGGGCGATACTCTGAAATTTATTTTCAAATACGTTGCTCCTCAAACCCCTAATGTAGTTGATACACTTTTTGCAAATGGAAATTCAGTCAATAAGGACACCTCTTCAGAAAACGATAAATGGAATTATGCAGATAACTTTTTAATTACCGTAACTCCGAAGACTGGCATAAGTGAAGACAATTCATTTGCAAACTCATTCGAGCTCAGGCAGAACTATCCAAATCCATTTAATCCGGAAACAAAAATAAATTTTGTTATAAGAAATTCATCTTTCATTACAATGCAGATATTTGATATTTCAGGAAAAGAAGTGGCAAGCCTTATTGATAATAAATATTATATTAGCGGAAGTTATTCTGTAACATTCAATGCCTCACAATATGATCTTACAAGCGGTGCTTATTTTTATCGCATAACAGGCCATTCTGACAGGCTATCATCAGGTGAAATAAATTCTGAAATAAAGAAGATGCTGCTTGTAAAGTAATTAGTATTATGGAAGGAATAACAAGGAATGAGTTTCCTGATTAAAAAGCGGTTCAGATAAAAATGTGAGCTTATAAATTTTCAAGCGCATCAATTTTCTCAAGTAACCAGTTCTTATGTCTCAGCCGAACTATGATATCCAGTTCCAGATCAACTCTCAAATCTTTTAATTTTGATCCGGAGAAATTTTCTTTACACACCAGAAGCCTTTTCAGATAATTAAAAAATTTCATATAGGCATTTTTTGTATCCTCCTCTACAGATGCATTATTCATTATAAAATGTTTGGAGGAGTCAATATAATAAAAAAGAGTTTCTGTATTGCTGAGTTCATAATAAGCTTTTGATGAAAGAATCCTGACATGAAGCTTGTCTCTGAGATCTATAAATTCAACTTTATTTAAAAATTCGAGCGAACGTGCATAATCTTTTTTTGCATAATAAATATAACCCCATGCAAGTGCGTCCATTGTTTTCTGGTGCTCTTTTTTTAATTTCGGAGTGTATTCTTTAATAAAACTTTCAGACCACTTTATTTCTCCAAG
>JBDTWU010000252.1:0-7368 GCA_040006535.1 bacterium
AGCAGTGTCAAAAAACTGATCTTCTCCCTCCAGCATTTCATTGCAACATCCTGAACTATCTTGTACGCCTGCTCGCGTTTCATTTTTTTTTCGATGAGTTTTAATAATACTGTTTGTGAGAATACTAAGCCATTTGTGAGTTCAAGATTTCTTTTTATATTATCTTCATTCACAACCAGCTTGTACATCAGTTTTTTAAACTGATGCAAAGTATAATCTATAAGAATTGTTGAGTCGGGTATGATGATCCTTTCTACTGAGGAATGACTTATGTCTCTTTCATGCCACAAGGCAATGTTCTCAAAAGCAGCAAGTGCATTTCCCCTGAGAACTCTTGCCAGTCCGGAAAGCCTTTCGGCAGTAATAGGATTTTTTTTGTGAGGCATAGCGGATGAACCTTTCTGCCGCGATGAAAAATATTCTTCAAGCTCATGTGTTTCTGTCTTTTGCAAATGTCGGATCTCGGTTGTGAACTTTTCTATTGAAGAGCCGATGATAGCAAGGACAGACATGTATTCCGCATGACGATCGCGTTGAAGGATCTGCGTTGAGATGTTTGTTGTTTTGAGTCCGAGCTTTTTGCATACATATTTTTCAACTTCAGGAGAAATATGTTCGTAGGTACCTACTGCTCCCGAAATCTGCCCAACGGAAATTACTTCTATACATCTTTTCCATCTCTCCACATTGCGATTCATTTCATCATACCATAAAGCAAATTTTAATCCGAGAGTTATCGGTTCGGCATGAACCCCATGAGTTCTGCCGATCATAGTAAGATATTTATATTGTTTCGCCTTTTCCCGCAGAGTTTTTGTAACTTCTGATAAATCTTCAAGAATTATTTCTCCCGCTTGTTTCATTTGTACTGACAAAGCGGTATCGATCACATCTGAGCTGGTCATTCCGAGATGAATGAATCTTGAATCCATTCCAACATATTCACTGACATTGGTTAAGAAAGCAATTACATCATGCTTCACCTCTTCCTCGATCTTCAGGATCTTTCCTACATCAAACGCAGCTTTCTTCCGGATATTATTCAGAGATTTTTTGGGGACAAGACCTAGCCGGCTTTGTGATTCACATGCAAGTATTTCTATATCAAGCCATATCCTGAATTTATTTTCATCAGACCAGATGGAAGACATTTCAGTTCTTGAATACCGGGGGATCATGTATGATTTGAATTATACTAGTTTGAATTATATACTAGTTGGAATTAATTTTGGATCTGATTTTTGTAATGACAAGAGTTATATCATCGTTTTGCTCAGCATTTCCTCTGAAAGTGTCAACTGAATTAATAATCTCTTTCTGGATCGCAGAACACGAATGATTTCTGTTGGTATTTATTATTTCCATGATTTTCTCGGCACCAAACTCTTCACGATTCTTATTCATAGCTTCTGTCAGGCCGTCTGAATAAAAAACAAATACATTATCATCGGAGATATTCAGTTCGGTCTCTTCCAGATGATCATCGAAGAATTTTTCACTCTCTAGTCCAAGCCCCATACCTTTGTTTTTTAATAAGCTTAATTTTCCATTTACTGAATATATTACCGGATTGTGCCCTGCTCTGCAAATTTTAACAGTCATTTTTTCCAAATCAAACAAGGCTAATATACTTGTGATAAAAGATTTCCGGTCGATTTTCTGATGAATCTGCTTATTGACTTCAATAAGAATTTCTTTGGGGGAATGAAATACCTTAGCAGCAAACTGAATCATTGCCTGAACTTTTGACATATATAATGCCGCCGGAATTCCTTTTCCTGAAACATCAGCAACTACTACCAGCATTTTATTTTCACTTAACTTTATAACGTCATAAAAATCCCCGCCGATAATTTTTGCCGGATTATAAAATCCTGAGACCTCAATTCCTTCAATACTATTTATAGACTGAGGCAAAAGCCCCATCTGAATTCTTCGGGCAATTAAAAGCTCTTCTTCTATTTTTTGCTTTGAAATTTTTTCACGCTGCAGCCTTGAATTCTCAAACGCAATTGCTGCCTGCGATGCAAGGGTTTTCAGCAGATCAATATCCTCTTCGGAATATGCTTTTCCTGAAGGCTTGTTTCCGAAATTCATAGTCCCAATCAGATTATCTTTAATATAAACGGGGATCAGAAGAGCAAACTTTTCTTTTTTAATGACTTCTTTATACTCCGCGGGAATTTTCACTTCCTGAAGAAACAAATCAGTGATTAACTTTGGATCTTTACTATTTTTAAATAAAGATGAAAAAGCCTCGTCATAAAAGCTGTCTTTGTGAACTACTTTTTCATGCTCGGATGCTACCTCAAACTCACTTTGCAATATTTTATGATATTCGTGATCCTTAAACCAAACGTTAAGATGCGCCACTCCCATAGTTTCCTTTACGGAGCTTCCGATCTTTTCAATTATCTGTCTTATATTATTCAGATAAGGAAGCTCTTCAGAAAACACCAAAAGAGATTTCCGGTAGTTATATCTCTCTCTGTAAAATTGCTTATCCACAAATTCTTTTGCCTTCTTATTTACAAAATCAAAACTGAACGTAACAATTATTATCAGAGCAACTGTGAGCAGCTGCTTATTCTGCGGCATAATCTGGCTGAGGATCGAATTAAGAACCAAGACTAGCAGCAAATAAATACCAACTACAAAAGCTGTGATAATACCAAATACCAGGCCTTTTTTAACAATGAATTCAGTATCTAAGATTCTGTATTTGAAAATTGAATATCCGAAGGAAACTGGAATTGCAAGGACCAGAGCTACGGGTGAATATATCCAGGGCTGAACTAAGAAATTAGGTTTATTAATAAATATCGGGAGTAGGAATGCAAATAAAAATCCAAGACCTCCGAGCAGGAATCCATATATAATAATTCTTAACGGTTTTTTTAAGATTTCATCATTAAGCCTGAAATAAGATCTTATAAAAAAGGTGATACCAGAAATCATATAAATAATTACAACTAATCCTGTGAACCAGTCCACAAATGAGTTGTTCCCTGAACTAAACGTATAAATTTTTACTAATATTATTATCAGTATTAAAGTGTATATTAATATCAGAAATTTCTTTCTGAATTTAAAATCAATCCTGATCGGATATGTCATAAAAAAATGAACAAACAAAGCATAAAATAGCAACCGTCCTAATAATGAACTGAGCCAAATTATGGGTGTACCGCTGTAAATACTTGTCACACTTATAATAGAAAATCCAAGTGATGCCGAACATCCTAGAAAGAAAAAAAGCTGCGAAGTTAATTCCTTGGGTTTTGAATATCCTACTAAGAAAGAAATTATTAAAAACCCGAATCCCAGCAAGGAAAAAATAAGAAATAATATATTGAATATTTTGAAAACCTTTATGTTGGTTTTAAAAATAGCATTGTCCCTCATAATAGTGTATTCGACTATTTCATCAGTTTCAAAACTATTCAGAATATTCTGAGCTTCGCTTATATCTTTAAATTTGATCCCATTGATTGCAAGGAGTATATCTTCATCTTTAATTCCGGCTTTATCTGATACGCCGCCCGGAACAACCTGAACAATAAACAGTCCTTCATTAAGTTTCCTTTCATTGAGCTGCGGCAGCCATAAACAATCATCTGAAGTCATCCTTTCGGTGAACATTGTTTTTACAAAAACAATAGACGCAAATGCTAAGCAATAAAGTGCTATTAAAGTAAATACCACTCTGAGTGTTCCGTCCGAGAATTTACTGAGGATTTTCAAATTGAATGTAAAGGTTACATACTGTACGCTGTAAGAAATCTTATGTTGCTAAATTACTCTACCTAAATATCATATCCTATTGAAAAATAAAAATTATAAGGTCCAAAGATAAAAGAATCTTTAGTCAAACCTTTTTTTATTATAAAACTTTTTCCTACTGAAAAATTTGCTTCACCTATCGGAGTGTCAAAGGCCGCTGTAAAACCAATTCCATGTCTGAGGTCCTTGAATCTGATATCTTCAGTGACCTGCCAGACGTTTCCAAGGTCATATCTTAAAATAAAATAAGTATCAAAAAAAATTTTGTAGGGAAACATATAGCGATACTCCAGAGAAGTAGAAAGTATCTGACGGCCTCTGAGCTCATCTTCGACCATACCAAAAAAAGATTTTTCTCCACCTAAAGAAAATTGTTCAGTGAGAGGAGCAGTCCTGTCACCGAATCCAAAAATAAATCGGGGCTTAAGTGTCTGTGATTTTGCTATTGGAAAATACTGTTCATAATCTGCAAAAAATTTAATATAGCTGAAGTTGCTCTCGGAGATATTTTTTGCAGTTTCATAAAAAAGATTGATCAGTATTCCCCGGGTTGGGAATGGCAGCCGGTCCTGGGTATCGAATATTCCTCCGAATTTTAATTTTATAACTTTTAATTCCTCAACTAAGTTTTCACTATCGAACTTATTTTTTATTTGTTGATTCTCAGCAATTATCTGTCCATAAATAGTCCCGAATCTTTCAAGCTGAGTTCCTAATAGAAAGCTCATTCCGTACTTAACATCGCGATACTCACCAATCTGATTAACGGAAAATTGATTACTTAGAGTATCAATAGATTGTGTGTATCTGTTTATATCCCGGAAATTGTAATATAGATTGTAGTTAAATGTCAGCGGAAGATTAAAAAACTGATTTGATTTAATTTCAAACTGGTATATCCTGTTCCTAAGTCCGCCTGCTCCCAAAACTCCCGCTTCGACTGCACTTCCAAAAATATTTTCATCTCTGATGTCAAGTAATAGCTGGAGATTTCTTTCGTTATCCACTTTTAAAGAAAATCTTAAAGCCTTTGTATTTTTTTCAATAAGTTTGATCTTAAGAACCGGGAGTAAAAATTTTTTATTATAAACAAAGTCAAAGCTGACCTGTCTGAACAGATTTGTACTCATGACATTTTTAATACTGACATCTAAATTATTTTTTCTGACAGGGATCCCGGTATCGACATTTATTTCACGTAATATTACATTGTTATTTGTTACTTTATTACCTGAAAGTTCAATATCTCTGATTCTTCCGCTGCTGAATTCTATATTCAGAGAATTATTTGAATGATCAAAATAAAATTTATCAATGTCTATTAACGAATAACTTTTCTTTCTGTATGCCCCCAGCAGGTCATCATAAAACTTTAAATAGCTATACACATTAACAGGTTTATCAATATTATTCTTTCTGAAATTATCTACAAGGCTATCAATTAAATTATGAGAAGCTTTTACAATCACTGATTTTAATACGGGATTTGAAATTAATGTATATGTAATAATTGCATTCACTCCAATTCTTGTCACTGTCGCATATACCTTATTATAAAGTCCGGACTTATATACCATTTTCAGATTTTTTTCAATAGAGGTATATTTTTCAAAATATTTATCAGTCAGGATTTCAAGAGTATCATTTAATCCGGGATCAATGATATTTGAATTTACCTCTACTTTAGGATTTATTACAAAGTTGTTAAAATAATTTGATTCAGATAGTTCTAAGGAATCGATCCTGGAATTAATTGTATCAATTAAGGACTTTGTACTTTCTTTACCTTTGGATATGAGATAATCAATATTACTAAAGTCAGTCGAGGAATAGTTATGAAGATCCGGTGTAATAATTATATCAGCATCTTTAAGCTGTAAATTGTTAAGCTGTTCCATAGCAATTGACAAAATCTGGTCTGCGGTATTTAAGGGATCTTCAAGTTCCTTGTCAGATTTTAAGAGGCTGGTTGTATTTACAACAATTGTAAAATCGGCTCCCTGCTCTTTGGCAACATCATTCGGTATATTTGCCGATAGACCTCCGTCAACGAGATTTCTGTTATCAATTCTGATTGGTGTGTACAGAAGGGGAAATGTAAGTGAAGCTTTTATTGATTCACTCAGATTTCCTTTATTCAGGATCACCTTTTTCCCATTGTCAAGATCAGTTGCAACTGCAGTAAAAGGTATTTTCAAATCCATAAAATTAATCTTAGAATGATATCTGGAATTTAGAATGTAAGAATTTATAATCTCACTCAGATATAGTCCGTTTGATAGAGAAGAGGGGAGCAGTACAGGCTTGATGCCATCAAGAGGAATGGTGAGAAGGCTTCTGTCCTGAATTTTTTTTTGCTCGAGAAAAAGCGAGGTCCTCTGATATTTATTTGTCAGGCTTAACGCTTTATCCCAGTTCAGTTTATTCAGAATATTTCTGATCTCCCTTACACCATAGCCTGATGAATAAAAACCCCCTATTAAACTGCCCATGCTGGTTCCTACAACCATATCTATTCGGACATTATTTTTTTCCAGTTCACTAATTACACCAAGCTGGGAAATTCCCCTTGCGCCGCCACCGCTTAGTACAAGAGCAATTTTCTTTTTAGAATAAAGCCGCGGAAATATATTAAAATTATTTGTATCAAGATTAGCCGGGGAATATGATTCAAGCTTAATAGTGTCCTGTACAATGCTGCTCATATCCTGTGAATTAGTAATGTCTGCCCGGAAAAAGTGTAGTAAAAAAAATAAAAATAAATATTTCCGCATAAGCTTTATTGTATCAATTATAAATTAAGCAGGTTAGCATTAATACTCCGGATGTTCTCTTTTGTAAATTTCCTTTTAATGTATCCTATAAAATATATTATTAACCCGATTATTAATCCGGGATACATTGGTTCAATTGACAAAGGGTAATTCGCCAATCCATCAGTCTTATTAAGCTGCCCAATGATAAAATATACCAATGAAACTGAAAATGAAGTTATCATTGCTGCGAAAATAAATCCGGAATGTATCCGGAGCCTATTAAAATATGCACTTACAACACTAATCAATAGTGCCGGTATAATCAAAGTTCCTATAAGGTACCAGATATCCACTACAGAAGGAATCAGGAATGCAATGGCGAGGGAAAAAAACGCGCTGATAATCATGCCGCTATTATTATATAAATATTTTTCATCATCTTCATTTCTTATTCTTGAAACAATATCACGGCCGAATGTTGTTGCGGAAATAAACATATAAGAATGCAGTGAAGACATTATTGTAGCAATCAGTCCGATTGCGAACACCCCTCTTGCAACAGGCGGCAGGATCTCTCCGGCAAGCGCAGGGAAAGAATATGAGGGATCAGCAAGATCATTCTGAAAAAATGCCTTTGAATACAGTCCTGCAACCGTTGTCATTATATCAAACAGGAACCAGAAAGCCAGAGAAATTAATATTCCTATCCTTGGGTTTTTTTTATTTTTAACCGCAAAACATCGCTGATAAAAAACAGGGTCAACTAAAACCCAGGCACCCATGAAGAACCATGCAAAAAAATATTGAAGGGTTATCCCGCTTCCTAACT
>JBDTWU010000253.1:0-13162 GCA_040006535.1 bacterium
GCACAGACTGCAATGAACACATTTCCAAAGATGAAAGCATTTAAAAAATTAGCCGTTATGTGATTTTTGAAGAGCATGTTATAATTTCCGGTTAATATTACAGTTTGTATTGATTAATCTTTGTGCAAAAAAAAAATCCCGCAAAGCTCATTGTCTGAACTTGCGGAATTTTCATAAACCACATAAACTATTACTGAGATCACTGGTTTTCTTTAATGCCGTTCTTCTTCAGCTCCATCAGATATTTTGTAATGAGCGCTTCGTAATCTTCCGTGAATCCTTCTTTCTGAAGTTTCAGAAAATCTTCCTTCAGTGCATTAAAAGTATTTGGTCCCTGTAAAATTATTTCCGGAGGTGAGGTTCTTACAACATTATCTCCGGGCTTCGATTCGCGTTTCGGCTCGAAATCTTTTTCCCGCTGAGAGAGCTGCGCATCAAGCATTCTCGAAAGAATTCTGTTCTGCTTTTCAATCAGCTTATCATCCACTCTGTTTTGTTCAAGTTCTTTGATAACTTCTTCCATTTCTTTTTTTACCTGATCCATATCCCCGAGAACTTTGTCACCTGTTCTCTCCTGTTCTTTTTTTAACTCTTCATTAAGCTGATCGAGTGACTTCTTTATCTGCTCCTGCTCAAGGCTGAGTCTCTGCATTTCCTGCTTTTCACCATCAGATAAATTATTAGGACTTTTTCCTTTCCCGTCATTACCCTGCTGTCCGTTCTGTCCCATCTTTCCCATTTTCCCGTTCAATCCCATTTGCTGTGCAATGATCTCGCCAAGACGCTGCATCATTTGTCCCATATCACCCATTCCGGATTTTCCGCCTTTCCCGCTCTTTCCATCTTTCCCCTTCTCTCCCATTTTGCCCAGCATATCTCCAAGCATCTTTGCTGCATTATCAAGCGATTGCTTTGCATTGCCCTGCTTGGTGGATGCATTTTCTTTATTCTCTTTACCAAGCTCTTTACCTGCTTCATCCATTTTATTGAAAGCATTACCAAGCTCTTTTCCCATTTCAGGTGAAATCTGCATTCCCATCTTAGTCATATTCATAAGATCATCTATACTTTGTGACAGGCTGTTCTGCAATTTATTTTGTTGTTTCTCATTTTCCTTGAATTGATTCTTTTCTGATTTATTAAGTTCATCTGTCTTATCCCTCAGCTCTTTCTGTTTTTTGCTAAGCTCTTCAAGCTGCTTTTTTATGTCCTTTAATTTGTCTGTCATTTTTTTATTCTGATCCTGAGAATCCATCATTTTTGAAAGCGCATCCTGCATCTCCTGATTCATTTCTTTCAGGTCCTGCAAAATCTCGTCCTGAGTTTTTTCAGAATTTTCTTTCTGACTCTTTTGCAATTGTTCATCCGACTGCTGCATCTTGCTTTCTGTTTTCTTTTGCTCCATCTTCTTCTTCAGATTTTCCAGCTCTTCAGCACTCATCTGCTCTTTCATCTTGTTTATTTCATCAATCAGCTTTTTCATCTCTTCATTGAATTCCTTTGTCTTTTCCTTAATATCTTTTTGCTTATCTGAAAGCTCATTCATTTTATCTTTGTTATTCTTATCTGAATTTTCAGTTTCTTTTTTCAGATCTTCCTGCTTTTTTGTAATGTCATCAAGCTTTTGAGCCAGCTCTCCGAACTTCTGCATATTCTCTATCTTTTTCAAAAGCTCCATTGCCTTTTCCATATATTTCTTGAATGCCTCCTCATCGAACTTAAAATTTTTCAGCGCTTCTTTCAGTTCATCCGGATTATTTTTTTTCAATGCTTCGCGCAGCTTTTCAAGCATCTTCTGAAGCTCGGGCGAATTTATCTTATTAAACATCTTCTGCAGCTCCATGTACTGCTCAAGTGTTTTCTGATTCAGCATATTCTTTTCCTGCATCTCATTCATATTTTTCTCGAGCTTATTCTGAGTTGAGTTCATGTTCTTCTGAAAATTATCAAGCTTGTTCTCCATGTTCTTCTTTCTCTCTTCATTAAGCCCGAGCTCTTCATTCTTCTGAATATCTTTCTTCATCTCTTCAATTTCTTTTTGAACATCCTGCATCTGCTCCTCCACAGATTTCAAATCTGTTTTCAGCTCCCTGGTCATATTTTCATTCTTCTTCAAAAGATCTGTTAACGATTTATACTGAAGGGTTCTTATATCCGAACGGGTTGACTTACCTGTATTATCTGTTACTTCCATAAAATATTCAACAGCTTCTCCGGAGCGTAATCCGAGCTTGCCGAGATCCCACACATACGGAATCTCAAGCGAAGTAGCGTTCGGATTTTGAATTGTAATGTTTTCATAAGAAAAGCCCGGAGCTGAGGCATTGCCTGTAATTGATTTCAATTTCCTGTAGCCCAGCACCAGCTTTGAAAAACCATAATCATCCGAGATGCGCGCTCTCAGCAGCACATCTTTTTCCCCGTTTAATATGTAATTGGTTTGAGCGGGTTCTATAATAGAAATTTTAGGAGATTCGTCGCCAATGACTTTTATTGTGTAAAGATTTGAATTTTTGCCTTCATTGCCTTTATCATCTTTCAGATAAAAATTGTATGAGCCGTTTTCTTTTATGATCACAGATCCTTTTGCATCCTCACCATTAACTTCAAAGCTGATCAGATTATTATTGAGCAATATGCCAGCCGAAGATAATATTTTATTTGTCTTCAGATCAAAATAAACGGTGCTGCCTGCGGGACAATAGATGTCACCTTCATTTTCCGCTAAAGTTTTTGAAGGTATGCCTGTAAAATCCGGAGGATATATTGAAACGACAAAGCTTTTGACGATCGGATAATCTGAAACAGAAATTTTATATTCTGAAGATTTAATATTTTTATATTGTGCGAAGTAAAGCAGATTAGTGTTAATGTTTTCAATTGTGGTTTTGTAATTCCCCTCAGATGTAATTTTTAATTCCAATGGGTCAGAAAGCAATTCATAATCATCCGAGGTGATCTGCTTGGTAAAAAATTCAATTTCATCCGGCTTAAAATCAGCTTTGTTTGAATTTACATTTATGATAACATTGACCTTCTCACCTTTCGAAATCTCCACATCACCGGGAGAAACATCGAAAGATATTCCAAGCTCGTTATCTATATAATTGTAATTATAATTCAGAATTCTCTTCACGGACCCGAACATTTCCGAAGGAAATATTGAAAATGAAATTATATATAAAAAAACTGAAGCCAGTAAAATTAACGCAGGCTTTTTCAGCTTCCGGTAATCTATCATAGACCTCAGTTCAATATTTCCTGCAGCAGCATCGATCTCATTAATGTCAGCGGTCAGAAGCTCATTGGAAAATACAGTTCCTGTATTCGAACCGGAATATGCTTTATAAAGGGAAAGTGAATTTGCGAGCCTGTCCTTTATTTCCCCGAAATTGTTTCCAACTTTTTTTGAATACGTTATAAGATCCATCGGGCTGATGATCCCTGTTCTTTTCAGAAAATAGTTTGAGAGAAAATAAACAATAGTCGTAACTGATGTGGCAAGCATTGTCCAGTAAAAATCTTTTCTCACGGGTGAATCAAAGTGAAAAATTGCTTCCAATACAATAAGTATGAAAGCGGCAGTAAAAAAAATTATAAAAGTATAAAGAAGATTTTTTGTAAGATTGAATAGCAGCTCTTTTTTATTTACGGCTGTAAGTTTTTTTTCAAAGGATTCATATATCGCCGCCGGTGATTTTGTAATATTCATATAAGAATTTTCTTAATCTAACTGGTTAATTACGATTTGGTTTCAGTTTTTAACATAAAGAACATAGTAAAAGTTATCAAGTGAGAATCAGGATTGAAAACTAGTTCTGAGTCTTAAAAACATACTTTAAAAGTAGAATTTCTGATGTAAATAATATATTTTTAGCAACTTATGAAAAGCCAATTTATTACCAATCAATCCAAACTTCATTCCGAAGTCTTCAAAAATATTATTCCTTCTTCCTTTTTTTATTGTCATTACGAAAGCAAAACAAATTGAGGAAGGTGAAGAAAGTCTTATACTTTCAGTAGAATTGATTTGAGAATTTCCGGCATTTAGTTCATGTGTAAAGGGACATTAATATAGTTAGATTTAATTTAAAATTAATAATTAGTTTTAACGCATAATATTATTTTATTAAGCAAATCACAAATAAAATGAATTATCAAGAAATAATATCAATTGATCCCAATATCAGATTCGGAAAGCCGTGTATAGAAGGCACTAGAATTTCAGTTTATGATGTATTGAGCTGGCTTGCTTCCGGAATGAGTATTGAGGAAATCATTCATGATATCTTCTGACGGGATTTAATGTATCATTCAAAAAATAATTAAAACTTTTTCTTTTGAAAACATTCTTATTCATAATTGCACTATTAATAGTGGTATCAATAGGGAAAATTAAAAGCGCATGTGGATAGCGTCTTCACACAACTTTATGACGGAAAGACTATAAAATAATTTCTCAGATAGTAAGAATGTTATTAATCACTCTTTTGAATTCTTCCCTGCTCATTATGCTGTCACATCCGGCTTTAAATACCGCTTCTCTATTTACAAATTCTGAATAAATAAAAATAATTTTTTTATTATTTGAATTTACATTTTTTCTGATTTCATGGATCAGCATTATAGGATCAGTATTTTTAGTGTCACCATCAAAGATTATCAGATCAATCAATTCAGACTTTGATTTTTCCAATGCATTTTCATTATCTTCAGCCTCATCTATGCTGATCTGGGTGTTTAATTTTGTCAATGTAAGCGCAGATATTTTTACAATTCCTGAAAGTTCTTTATCAGAAGTTATTAAAAGAATGTTCCGTGTTTTCATAGTTTTACAAAATAATCTGAATTGATAAAGGAAAAAAATCGTAGTAACTTGATTAAAAATTTTTCAAAAATATATGCCTAAAATCATAGTCGACGATCGTGAAGTTGAGTTTACAACGGGACAGACGATCATACAAGCTGCAAGAAAAGCAGGAATCGATATAGCTCATTTTTGCTATCACCCTGGTTTGTCAGTAGCCGGTAACTGCCGGATTTGTCTGGTGGAGATCGAAAAGATGCCGAAACTTTCAATTGCATGCGCAACACCCGCCGCTGAGGGAATGGTGGTCCATACAAAGTCAGAAAAAACTATTCATGCACAGAATGCAGTGATGGAATTTCTTTTGATTAATCATCCTCTTGACTGCCCGATATGTGATGAAGCAGGAGAATGCAAACTGCAGGATTATGCATATAAATACAGCGTTGGAATTTCCAGATTTGATGAGCTCAAAACGGAAAAGGATAAGCGAATTCCTTTGGGTCCGAATGTTATGTTCGATCAGGAAAGATGTATCAGCTGTTCGAGATGCATCCGGTTTTGTGATGAGATTGTTAAAGATCCGCAGCTGACATTTGTAGAGAGGAGTGATCATGTTACAATTGAAACATTCCCCGGACAGGAGCTGGACAACCCTTATTCAATGAATGTAATTGAGATCTGTCCTGTAGGCGCTCTGACCTCGCGAGAATTCAGATTCAAATCAAGAGTATGGGAAATGTCATTCACCGATACTTTATGTCCCGGATGTTCGAGAGGATGTAATACTATAATGGGAGTACGTAACAACAAAATTCTAAGAATTGAGCCAAGAGAAAATCTTATTGTCAATGATTACTGGCTCTGTGACTGGGGAAGGCTTAATACTATAAATTTTGTGAATGATGAAATGCTAAGAATTAAATCACCCCAGATCCGTTTGAATACAAGTTCAATAGAAAATGATGAACTGATCGATGTTAACTGGGATGAAGCGGTATCAAGAACGGTTTCTCATTTGAAAAACTATGAAAGCACTGAGATAATGTTTGTTGCATCAGCCTTTTCAACACTTGAGGATAACTATGCATTAAAGAAATTTGCAAAGGAAATTTTCAACAGCGGGAATATTTTTTACATACCGCATATTGATGAAAGCTTTGGTGATGATTTTTTAAGAAGGCCGGATAAGACACCCAACTCTAACGGTCTGAAGCTTCTCGGAATAAATCCATATACCAATGAAGATATTGATAAATTAAGTTCGGGCAAAATTAAGATGCTTTATATTCTGAACGATGATATTAAAAGACTTCCCGGTTCAGATGTTTTTTTAAAGAATATAGAGACGTGCATTTTACAGGTATCTGTTTTAAATAATTATTCTCCTCATGCAAGCGTAATCTTACCTACGGCCACATATGCGGAGATAAACGGAACATTTGTAAATTTTCAAAACCGTATACAAAGGCTGAGAGCTGCAGTGACTACGCTTGAAAAGGAAAGGCTGATCGGAGAATTTGCAGTTTCGCGTCTGGATAAATTCGGAGCAATGAATGACAGATGGACTCACGGAATGAAGTTTAATGCCAGACCGGGCTGGAAAATAATTAAGCTGGTTGCTATGGCGTTAGGTTTCGAATTCAAATTTGAGAATTCGGAAGAAGTTTTTATGGAATTATGCTCAACAATTCCGGAATTGAAAGGTCATGATTATGAATCTGTCGGAAAAAATGGTATTCTTATTGGAGAAAAACCCTTAGTCGAATCGGAATAATCTTCCTGATATTTAAACGAAACCATATTTTCATCAGCTTTCCATTATTGAATACAAAAGCCGCAATTAAAATCCAATCTTCTTCTGACAAACCAATGTGTCTTTTAAAATAATTTTAGTTTTTTGAATGAAGAAAATCAATCCGCAAATAATTTATAAAGCAAAGAAGATTGGTTTTTCTGATAAGCAGCTTGCCAATATTTTCAATACTACAGAAAAAAAAATAAGGGATTACAGATTTGAAAATAATCTGATGCCGGTATTCAAAACTGTAGATACATGCGCAGCTGAGTTTGAAGCCTTTACTCCTTATCATTATTCCACATATGAAAAATACAACGAAAGCATTTCTTCAGAAAGAGAGAAAATAATTATTCTCGGCGGTGGACCGAACAGGATCGGACAAGGAATTGAATTTGACTATTGCTGCGTAAAATGTGTGACAGCACTGCGCGAAGAAGGATTTGAAACCATTATGATAAACTGCAATCCTGAAACCGTATCTACTGATTATGACATCACCGATAAACTATACTTTGAGCCCCTTACTACCGAAGATGTTTTAAATATTGCACACTATGAAAAAAATATAAGAGGAATAATTGTAAGCTTCGGAGGTCAGACTCCATTGAAAATTTCCAAAGAGCTCGAAAAAAATGGCTTGAATATTCTGGGTACCTCTTCAAAAAATATTGACATTGCAGAGGACAGGAAAAAATTTGGTAATCTTCTGGACAAATTAAGAATACCAAAACCCGAGTATGGAACCGCCGGAAACCCGAGGTCGGCAAAGAACACAGCTAATAAAATTGGCTATCCGGTACTTCTCCGGCCTTCCTATGTACTTGGCGGCAGAGCGATGCAGATCGTTTACAATGATGAACAAGTGGAAAATTTTTACAGGGATGAAAAAGATCTTTCGAAAGAGCATCCGATACTGATTGATAAGTTTCTTGAAGAGGCCAGGGAGATTGATGTTGATGCGATTTGCGACGGAGAAGAAGTTTATATAGCAGGGATTATGCAGCATATAGAAGAAGCAGGGATCCATTCCGGAGACAGCACATCCATCCTCCCTCCGATTTCTATCAATCAGAAAAACCTGATCCAGATAAAAGAGTATACAAAAAAAATTGCAATGGCTCTGAATGTGATAGGATTAATAAATATTCAATTTGCCATAAAGGATAACGTAGTGTATGTTCTTGAAGCGAATCCACGGGCATCGAGGACAGTACCGTTTGTAAGTAAGACGACAGGTATTCCGGTAATTACAATCGCTGCAAAAATTATTTCAGGGAAAAAATTAAAAGAATTTAAACTCAAAAGCTTTGAAGACCTCCGGTATATCGGAGTAAAGGAATCGATATTCCCGTTTCAGAAATTTCCACGTGTGAAAATGTTTTTAGGACCGGAGATGAGATCGACTGGCGAAGTGATGGGTATAGCAGCAACTTTCGGAGAAGCATTGGCCAAAGCACAGGAAGCAACCGGAACACCAATACCAAAAGAAGGAAATATTTTTATAAGCGTAAATGAAAATGATAAGAAGAAGAAGACAACTGATATAATAAGAAAATATACTGATCTAGGATTCGGGGTGATAGCTACAGCAGGCACAGCAAAATTTCTTAATCAAAATGGAATTGAAGCGGAATCCGTATTTAAAGTTAATGAGGGAAGACCAAATGTAGTAGACAGGATCAAGAATAAAGAAATACAGATCGTAATCAATACTCCTTCGGGTTCGGAATCCAGATTTGATGAATATGCCATCGGATGGACTGCAGTTCAGAATAAGATCCCGTTTATAACAACGCTTTCTGCAGCGAGCTCTTTTGCTGAAGGTATTGCAAAGATCCGTGAAGGCAAAGCCGAAGTAAAGAGTTTGCAGGAGTATTATGGTGCAACAGAAATTAAGTAGAAAAATTTTTACAAAATTTATCTTCAGGAAATGGACTATAGTTATTTTTTTATTTTAAACAGGCACTACAATTACATTGTAGGTCCTTTAAAAAATAATCTTGATAAGAATGGCTTGTGAAGAAAGATTGAAGAAATGTTATTCAAAACTGCACACTGATCCCTCCTACCGGGAAGAATGCCCATTGATAAATTGTTGCAAGCTTATTATTATCCTCGTTCCAGTAATATGAATAAATATTTTGTCTGTCAAACAAATTCTGAAGCTCTAAATATGCCACCAGGCTTGCTTTTTTAAAGTCAAATTTTTTATCAACTCTGAGATCCACTCTCATATAATACGGATATCTCTGACTATTGAAATCACCGGTGGAATAAACTGCCCGGTTTACTCTGCCTGAAGCCTGCTCATCAAGAGGTGTATAAGGTCTTCCGCCTGTATATTTAAATTTTGTGCCCACAAGCCAGCCGTTTTTGAACTGGTAGCCCGCTATCAAAGTTAGCTGATGACCGGCATCAAATGCACCGGGCTTTTCATTACCTGCCAGAGCAGTGAACTCTGATTTGATAAAAGAATAATTCAGCATTCCATACAGTCCGCTATGAGACAGCTTTTTCTGAATCGAAATATCTATCCCTTTTACAAATCCTTTTCCAGCGCTCACTGCTTCACCAACTATATTTGGTCCGAAATCTGCGCCGCCGTCGATCAATATATAAGTCGGAATATCTTTCCATACAGGATAGTCTTTATATTTTTTGTAATAAACTTCAACAGTTGCCCTTATATCGCTGGCAAAAAAATGTTCAATGCCGGCAACATAATGATCACTTCGGATACTGTTGAGTTTATAATTTTCGGGATTTGAGCTGATCCAGATGTATTCAGGAGACTGATAATAAATTCCCCATGCAAGATTGAATGAAGTTAATGGAGTGAGCTTTACGGAAATACCTGCCCTCGGGGAGAAATAGGTTTTTAATTTTATGAATTCGAAATGATCAATCCGAAATCCGGTATTGAGATTTACAACATCGTTAAAAAGTTTTGAAGTAAAGTTAACATGCAAGGATAATTTGTAAGTATTTATTTTCATCCTGACATTTATAGTGTCATATACAAAACCTGCAGCATTGGTATCACCTCTTAAAAAAAGTTCGTTATCTAAGAGTGCCAATTTTCCGCCGACACCAGTATTCAATATGAAATTCCGCGATAACTGATAATTCAGATCCGAAGTAAAAATAGTTTCATTATTTTTCGCCACACTTTTGAATTTAACCTCATCTGTCTGCCGGTCGAGCTGAATAATGTAATTGTTTGTATAAGAATCTGATAAGACATTCTGAAGATAGCCTTTGCGGAAAAGTTTTTTATAATTTATACCCACCCCGAGAGTTTTCTGATTATCATTGGAATTACCATAAGGATTATTCCCGACCTGGTCACCGGAGAAATTGATCTTATCCAGACCTAATAATCCAATCAGGGTCAGCTTATCAGAAGGGCTAAGATCATAAGATGCTTTAAGATTAAAGTCCCAGTAATTCGGAACTGAAGAAAGTCGGATCGCATTTCTGATCAGCTCCAGATAACTTCTTCTCACAGAAAACATCACTGAGCCTTTATTGGAAAGCGGACCTTCGAATATACCGCCAAAGCCTGCGATAGAAAGATTGATATCCTTATAGAATTTTTTTTTCGTGCCCTCTTTAAATTTTATATTAATGACACCGGAAAGTTTATCTCCGTAAAGTGAAGGAAATCCTCCGGTGAGCATGTCCGTCTCAAGAATAAATTTAGAATTTATGAAGCCGATCGCACCGCTTGTTGATCCGTCCGTTCCGAAATGATTTATGTTTGGAATTTCAATGCCGTCAATAAGAATTAAATTTTCCGAAGGAGAGCCGCCGCGAATAATAATGTCATTCCGCTGGTCATTACCTATAGCTACTCCGGGTGCGGTCTGAAGCATCCGCGAAATGTCTTCCGTTGCACCGGGAGCCCTGCGAATTTCCTCATAGTCAAGATTTATTGAGCTGATATTTACATCAGAGCTTTGTGCAAATGAATTAGCTTCGACGTCGATGACTTCAGTAATTATTCCTTTTGGTTTCAGGATAATTAATATTTCGAGTGTGCGGCTTGCGTATAAGGTCAGATCAGATTTTATAATGGATTCGTAACCTATTGAAGAAATTTTAATTCTATAAGAATCGAACATCAGACTGACGAATTCAAATTCTCCTTTTGCATTAGTACTGGTAATCTGATCAGTGTTCATCAATCCGACTTCCGCACCTGCAACCGGACTTTGTGTTTCTTCATCAATTACTTTTCCTCGGATAATTCCGCTGCCGCTATCCTGTGAAAAAGAGTTTAAGCTCAAGATGAAAAATACCGAAAGCGATAAAAAAAATAATTTTAGCATTATAAACTTATGTACGTTACAATGATGAACTAAACAAAATTAGATTTATAACATTAGATTGTAAGGTCAAATTTTTGTAAACTTCTTTTTCTTATATACACTTTAGAGAAGAAAATGAATTGAGTATAAGTCAATTTTCATATTTCCACCAAGCACCTCCTGCTTTCATCTTCACACTTGAAAATTAATCTCCCTATTTATAAGTTATATATAAAATTTTACATGAAAGAAATTCGTATATTTACAACTCCGTTCTTATTTTTGTTACTGCTTTTTACATTCAACAATTCTTTTTCTCAGGGGGCTCCTAAAGTCCTTGTTGTGACTGCGCATCCGGACGATGATGCTGCCATTGCAGGGACAAATTATAAGATCGTTCATGATCTTAAAGGTACAGTTGACATTGCTTTGATCACAAATGGTGAAGGCGGATACAAGTATTCAACTCTCGCTGAAGAAATTTATGGTCTTGAATTAACCGACGAAGCTATCGGCAGAAAATATTTACCCGATATCAGAAAGAAAGAACTTGAAGCCGGCGGAAAAATTATCGGCATCAGGAATTATTATTACTTCAATCAAAAGGACCACCGATACGTTACTACAAAAGATATTAAAGAAATCCTTGACAGTAATATCTGGGATCTGGATTATATCAGAAGTGAATTGAAAAATATTATTCAAAGAGAAAAATACGATTATGTTTTTATTATTATACCTACACTTAACACACATGCTCACCATAGTTCCGTTGGAATCCTTGCTCTTGAAACTGTGAATTCTCTTGACTCAAGTGACAGGCCTGTAATACTCGGAGTATCAAATGTCAGAGTGTCTGATACTTCAAAGTTTGTGTATCATGGTTTGCCAGGTTATCCGATTACGAATGTCAGTGATACAGGTGCGTTTATTTTTGACAGGACCCAGAAGTTCGGCTATAAGGATGTTCTTGATTATAAGATCATCATCAACTGGCTCATTGCAGAGCATAAGTCACAAGGTACAATGCAGCTGCTTATGAATCAGGGAGATTACGAGGCTTACTGGTATTTTGATATTAATCCCGCAAGCGGAAAGGAGAAGACCAGGGAATTGTTTGAAAAGCTGAAGATCAATAATTATAAAAAGAAGGAGTATAACTAGGAAATTGAAAGACAAACATTCCAAAATTACTTACAAATTACTTACGACAGCTGAATACTAAATAAAACTGATGATAAAAATCTATTACCTGTTTCTGATATTAATTTTTTTTAGTGCATGCTCCACAGAGACAAAAAAAAAGCTTGTCATATATTCGCCGCATGGAAAAGAAATGCTCACCGAATTCGAAAATGCATTTGAAAAACTTCATCCGGATGTCGATGTACAATGGCTTGACATGGGCTCGCAGGAAGTTTTTGACAGGATAAGAACAGAAAAGGAAAATTCACTGGCAGATATTTGGTGGGGATCACCTGCAACTATTTTTATGAGAGCAGAAAAATTAGATCTGCTTGAAAAATACAAACCTACATGGGCTGATAAGGTGAGCACTGACAGCAAAAGCAAAAACGATGGCTGGTATGGTACTTTCCTCACTCCACAGGTGATAGCTTTCAATGATAAGACACTTACCAGTCAGTCAGCGCCAAAAAACTGGAATGATCTGATCTCACCTCAATGGAAAGATAAAGTAGTAATAAGAAATCCTATGGCTTCGGGAACTATGAGAGTGATTTTTTCAGCAATGATTGCAAACTCCATAAAGAAGACCGGCAGTGATGCAGAAGGATTTGAATGGCTGAGGAAGCTGGATGAGAATACTTCAAATTATGCTGCTGATCCTACACAAATGTATATCAAGCTGGCTGAAAATGAGGCTATGACTCTCTGGAACATGCCTGACATAATTTTACAAAAAAATTTATATCAATATCCCTTTGGATATAATTTTCCTGTAGACGGAACAGTTGTTCTGACAGATGGAATTGCCATAGTGAAAGGTACAAAAAATCCCGAAGCAGCAAAACAATTCTATGAATTTGTAACTTCCGAACAAAGCCTGTTAATACAGGCAGAAAAATTTTACCGGATACCGGCCCGAAACGATATTGCCAAAGACAAATTACCGGAATGGATATCGAAAGCTGTTTATACCGTAATGCCGCTTGATTGGGAATTGATTTCTGAAAAAGAATCTGAATGGATGAAAAAATGGGACAGTGAAATAAAAGGTAAGTC
>JBDTWU010000254.1:0-3797 GCA_040006535.1 bacterium
AGGCGACAATTTAATAATTATAGATGCCTCCGGAATAAGAATGGATTCGGTAAGTTATATAACTTCATGGGGTGGCAACTCAGGCGGATATTCACTTGAAAAAATTGATCCTTCAATAAATTCAAATAACGGATTTAATTGGGGAACATCCATTAATCCTCTGCAGGCGACCCCAAACAAACAAAACTCAATAACTCCAAAACCATTCGATCTGATTATTAAATCATTTATGATATTACCCCTTTTCCCTTCAGAAGGAGAAACTCTTGAATTCAATATTGTATTAAAAAACTCAGGCTTAAATTCTGCTGAAAATTATTCATTGAATATTTACCGGGATTTGAATCTTGACAGCATCACACAGAATAATGAACTGATCAATTCACATTCCGGTCAAATTCTTAATCGCAATGATTCACTCATTTATAATTATTCAATACAAAATATTGATACCGGATTGAAGCAATATATTGTAAAAATAATTTATGCTGAGGATGACGATACATTGAATAACACGTCTGTAAGAAGAATATATGTCAGCGGTCTGTCAGGAAACGGAGGCCTTGTAATCAATGAGATCATGTATGACCCTCTTCCAAACCAATCTGAATGGATCGAGTTTTACAATGCATCAGGTCAGCAGGTGAATCTGAAGAAGTGGAAATATAAGGAATCATCAACAACCATAAGCCTTTCTGCACAGGACCTGTTCTTAAATCCGGGTGATTATTTTATTCTTGCTCACGACAGTACAATATTAAATTCATTCAACTTCTTAAAAAACCTCAGCTCAAATCAGATTATAAAATTTTCCAATAGTATAAGTCTAAGTAATTCCGGGGAAAATATTTCTCTGACGGACAGCTTAAATAATGTCATAGATGGAGTAAGTTACAATCCGAACTGGAATAATCCTGAGCTTGCTGATACCAAAGGAATTTCACTCGAGAGAATAAATCCTTCTTTCAGTTCAAATGACAAAAATAACTGGAACTCATGTGCAAGTCTAACGGGTGGAACTCCGGGTTTGCAAAACAGTATTTTCTTAAAAAATCTTTCTGCAAATTCAGCTGTAACAATTTCACCTAACCCTTTTTCTCCCGACGGTGATGGTTTTGAAGATTTTGCTTTAATAAAATATAAGCTGAATGTTTCTTTTGCGCAAATACGGATAACAGTATTTGATATAAAAGGCAGAATAGTAAGAACACTTGCAAATAACCAGTTTACAGGAAATGAAGGATCTATAATCTTCAACGGTTTCGGTGAGGATAATCAAAGGTTAAGAATCGGAATTTACATTTTAATTATTGAGGCAGTTGATGACCGGGGAGGAACTGTAAATGAGGTTAAAGCCCCGATCGTAGTCGCAGCGAGACTTTGAACACCATAAAAAAATGGTTACTAGTAAAGGATACTTTTGCTGTTTTTCTATTTATATTTAGATTAAAAAATTATAAAAAATATTTTGGACAGCACCGGGTTTAGAATGAAAACTTTAAGCTTTATAAATTGAAAATGAAACTGTAATAATCTATTTTGCTTAAAATCATAAAATGCCGGTGATAAGAAAAATTTATTTAATCCTTCTAATAATTATATGCATTACGTTTATTCAATCCTGCGGAAAAAAAGAAGAGCCACAAACATTCATCCCGCCCGGACAGGATTCAACTATTAATAAGGAAAAAGAAAGAAAAGCGCGTGAAGAATTTGAAAATCTTAAAAACAAGCAGAACGGAATTACTGATTCAGCGGCTTTGAAAAAAGATTCTCTTCTTGCATCAGACACTTCAAAAATAAATTCTGACACTTCGAAGGTTCAGAAAACTGATAAGAAAAAATTTGTACAAAAAGAAAAAGAACTTAACAAGAGACTGGACAATCCCAAGAATACTATAACCGATTATATCGAATTACTGAAACGCGGAACAACTGAAGGCGGTAACTTCGATCTGAATATGAAAAAGGCGAGTCAGCAGTGGGTAAGTGCAAATGAAAGCAGATTTAAAAATAATTATAAAAACACCAGGAATATAATTATACTTGAAGAGCCAAAAATAACTTCTCAGAAAGGTGATGAAGCTACGGTAGAAGTAAAGATAAAAAAGAGCGATAATGTTAACAGCAAAATCGAAGAAACAGAAATGACAGTGAGATATAATCTTGTTGCGGATAGTAATGGGAAGTGGAAGATCAAAGATAATATTGTGGTTAAAAAATAAAATATAACATTTGTAATGAGTATTTTGGTAAATAAAAAAACAAAGGTAGTTGTTCAGGGTATTACCGGTTCGGAAGGCTCTTTTCATACTAATCAGATGATAGAATACGGCACTAACATTGTTGCGGGTGTAACTCCGGGTAAAGGAGGAAATTTTTTTGATTCCTCAGAAGGAAAAAAAATTCCCATCTTCAATTCAGTAAGAGAGGCTGAAGAGGCAACAAAAGCAAATGCTTCTGTAATATTTGTCCCGGCTGCATATGCAGCAGATGCAATAATGGAAGCGGCGGATGCAGGCATTGAAGTTATAGTTTGTATAACTGAAGGAATACCGTCAGGGGATATGATAAATGCCTATGAGTATGTGAAAAATAAAAATAAAGACGGACATGCTGTCAGATTCATAGGTCCGAACTGTCCGGGTATAATCACACCGGGAGAATGCAAGATCGGAATTATGCCGGGCTTCATTCATAAAAAAGGAAGAGTGGGTTTGATCTCAAGGAGCGGTACTTTAACATATGAAGCTGTCTGGCAATTAACAAATTTAGGCATCGGGCAGTCTACATGTATCGGCATCGGAGGTGATCCCGTGATCGGAACGAGATTTATTGATGCGGTAAAATTATTTAATGAGGATAAAGATACGGACGCAATTATAATGATAGGTGAGATTGGGGGCAACGCTGAAGAGGAAGCTGCATATTATATAAAAAAGAATGTCAGAAAGCCGGTAATTGGTTTTATAGCAGGAAAAACAGCTCCACCCGGAAGACGTATGGGACATGCCGGAGCAATAATTTCAGGAGGAAAAGGAACTGCTGATGAAAAAATAAAAGTGATGAAAGAATGCGGAATAGTTATCGCTGATTCTCCTGCTGACATTGGAGCTACAACTCAAAAGGCATTGGAAAAAGCTGTAAAGAAATCGGCAGTTAAAAAATCATCAAAATCCTTAAAAAGAAAAAAGGAAAAAGTGATTTCTCTGAAAAGTCAATCTAAAGGAAAATTAAAATCTTCAAAGACCGGTAAGAAAATGAATTCAAAAATAAAAAGCTGAAGAGCTGATCATTTTTTTTGACAACGATACGAATAAATAACGCAAAATTTTACGCCCATCACGGTGTCCTTGAATATGAGAAGCAATACGGCAACATTTTCGAGGTTGATATCGAAATGAAATGTGAACTGGATGGATTAGGAGACAGCGATGATTTACATAAGACCGTTAATTATTTATCCGTATATAAATTGGCGGAACAAATATTTAACTCGGAAAAATTTAATCTTATAGAATCGGTAAATCAACAAGTCTGCAAAGCCATACTCGATAACTTTCCTTTGGTCAATTCAGTCAAAGTAAGTATCAGGAAGCCCAATGCTCCTCTGGGAGTGATCGATTCAGTTGAGGTCATATATAAAATGAAAAGATAATAATTATGTCCAGTGCATATCTCGGGCTTGGCTCAAATAAAGGGGAAAGGATAAATTATATTAAAAATGCATTTAATGAGATTGAAAAAATCAGCGGCACATGTGTAATTAAATGCTCTTCAATTTATGAAACACAGCC
>JBDTWU010000255.1:0-2036 GCA_040006535.1 bacterium
CTGAAAATTCAAATCTTACTTTATTTGAACCGGTCAAATCAATTGTACCCAGACTTCTGGTTCTGATCTGAACTGCTGCACAATCACCGCCCACATTTTCAATTACCCCATCCAGCTGAAAAAGAATTTTTTCATTATGCATCAGGTTATCGACGGTATTATCCTTGCAGCCAAAAATCCATATACAAAAAAATAAAAAGATAAAATTAAATTTTATTTTCTTCATGATAATTATGTTTTAAATGAAATTCCTGTACGACTTCCGCAATGCCTTTTGCATCAAGCTTAAGCTCTTCATGAAGCTCTTCTGGCTTACCGTGCTCAATGAATCTGTCCGGCACTCCGTGAATTAAAATATCATTTTTAAAATTATGCTGCACGGCAAACTCTGAAATCGCACTTCCAAAACCTCCAACAATAGTATTATCCTCAATAGTTACTACCTTTTGAAACCTTGAAAATAAATTAAACAATAATTCTCTGTCAAGCGGTTTCACAAATCTTGAATTTATTACTTCCGCATTTATTCCTCTTGATTCCAAAATATCCGCAGCTTCAACACTATTATGAACCATATTTCCGATTGCAATTATAGCAATATCTTTTCCGTCTTTTACAATTTCAGATTTTCCAATTTGCATTTTTTCAAATTTTCCCATTTCAACTCCGAGCGCATTGCCTCTGGGATATCGCATTGCTATGGGTCCTCTCTTATATAACGTAGCTGTATATAACATATTTCGTAATTCACTTTCATCTTTTGGAGCCATGATCACCATGCCCGGTATCATTCTTAAATAAGTCAGGTCAAATACTCCGTGATGCGTTGGCCCATCAGCACCTACTAGTCCCCCTCTGTCCAATACAAATATCACTGGAAGTTTTTGTATCGCAACATCATGTATAATCTGATCAAATGCTCTCTGCAGAAATGTAGAATAAATAGCTGCAACTGGTGTAAATCCTTCAGTAGCGAGCCCGGCACAAAACGTAACTGCATGCTGCTCAGCTATTCCAACATCAAAATATTTTTCAGGGATTTCATTCTGGATATAATTTAAGCCGGTTCCATCCGGCATTGCTGCGTTTACTGCCACAATTTTCGGATCTTTTCTTGCAAGTTCGACAAGGGCTTTTCCAAAAATTTTGGTGTAAGTTGAAACTGTAGCTTTTTTATGTTCAATACCGGTAGTTTTATCAAACGGATTCAGTGCATGAATTTTTTGAGGATGATCAGTTGCATAAGACGGCCCTTTCCCTTTTTCTGTTATGATATGAAGCAAAATTGGTCCTGACATTTTATTCAGCTCTTCGAACATCTTTACAAGATTAACAACATTATGTCCATTGACAGGTCCGAAATATCTAAAACCTAAGGCTTCGAATAACATCCCCGGAGTCATAACTCCTTTTAAGCCGCCTTCAACCTTAGCAGCAGCTCTTCTTAATCTGTCACTTGTTTTTTTGTCCAGCACCTCGGTCATGTCCCAAACTTTACTTCGTAATTTGTTGTAAGTATCATTGGTCATTAATTCATTGAAATAATTCTGAAGAGACCAGACATTGGGAGCAATTGACATTTTATTGTCATTCAGAACTACTATAATGTCTTTTTTCAGGAGACCTATATTATTCATAGCTTCATATGCCATTCCTCCGGTCATAGATCCGTCACCGATTACAGCTATTACTTTATTTTTCTTATTCAAAAAATCGCGTGCAGTGGCAATACCTAACGCGGCTGAAATAGATGTTGTAGCATGTCCCGCACCGAATACATCATATTCACTTTCGCTTCGTTTAAGAAAACCGCTGATTCCATCCTTTTGTCTTATAGTTTTAAGTTCTTCTTTCCTCCCGGTTACAATTTTGTGTATATAAGCCTGATGCCCAACATCCCAAACTATTCTATCATCAGGGGTATTAAATACATAGTGAAGAGCCAGAGTCAGTTCACATACACCAAGAGATGCTCCTAAATGACCTCCAATTTTAGATATAGTATCGATCAGATATTCTCTCACTTCGTCAGCTAA
>JBDTWU010000256.1:0-10263 GCA_040006535.1 bacterium
TAAATGCTGCCCCCCTTCATATATAATAAATTTTTTATTTACCTGATCTGCAACTTCTTTATTTCCTAAAACCCAGTAATATGATTGTGCATCACGCCCTTCTCTTGCAAGAGCCTTTACATCATTTATTGTTGCAGAAGCTCCAAGATTTGCAAGGGTCGTGTAGCCGGATGGCGTAAATGCAAAAAATGCTGAAGATTAGACTGCGTCATAGCTGGATATATTCATAGTGGAACAAATTCTTTCGCTCACATCAGGACTAATAGAATGCATACCGACTACTCTGACTATTCTGTTCAGCTGCCCGGTAAACCTGGTGGTCCAGATGTCTAACGCATTTTGAATGAACGGCACAATTCTTTCGGGCCATGGTACATTTTGATTTCCAATACTGTTAAGGTAAGTTGTCTGTTCAAAAGTGGGGTTCCATAATTCGTTTGAGTATTCAACATATATTTTTAAATTTGGATTTAAGTTGTTGCGTATCAGATCAGCCATTTGAGTTATATAATTGTTGTCAGCTTTATGAGGAATATTTATCCACATATCAGAATTCAGATAATTACAAACTCTGGCCATCTCTTCGTAAGGCACTCCCTGTTTTGTAGCCCATGTATAATTACCTGTCTGAGCCCTGTCGTTCCAGCTTATGTGCGGTGAATTATTCGTCGCACCCCAGTCCATAAAGCGAATAGTTTTAAACGGCTTTAACTTATTGATCCAGTCCTGATTGTAAGGCTGCGTTTGATAAGTGAATTCTGTTCCAGGCATTAGGAATCTGATATTTCTGATATGATTTCCTGAAGCTGACCTTGAAATTTTCAACTGCATCATGCTGCATAAACCTGCTGTGACATTAACCACAATGCGACCGGGCGTTTGGCTTATTATTATTGCATCACACCATAAATTAATTTCCCCTTCACCATCATAAAGAACAATATATTCTCCCGATGGAAGTGCCGGAGTATTTGTCCAGACTGTATAAGCAACCTGTAATGTTTCCTGCCCGGATACATGAAAAGGCAGCTCAAGCGGATATCCGTCAGCATCCTGAGGAATCTGATCAATGACACCAGTATTCCAGGAATTTTGTCCTCCATTTACCGGTACAACATTTTGTGTTCCCCAGGGTTTGCAAAATTTCATTATGTTAACAAACGGATTCTCAGTGCCCCAGTCGTATAGAGTATATAAATTCATTCCAATATTTATTTTGCAGGTGTCACAAACTGCAAAGGAGTGATTGTAAATAAATAATATTGAAATAAAAAAAATAACTTTCTTCATCGTTGCAGTTCCGTTGATTAACGTTTTGTTTGTAATAGTAATTTAAACATTATAATTTTTTTCTTCAACTATCTATAAATTTTAATCCATTAAATAAATATATATAAATCCACGGCTGTAAATTATTTGAGAATAAGTTCATAAAGCTGAATCGGAAATAAACTAGTGAAAGATTTTTTTTTATAATAACCGGCCTGCGAAATAATGACCTCGCATTTGTATTTTGTAAGCAGTAAAACTGATTCTCTCATTACTCATTTACTAACTTTAATAAAATATCTCCGTGACACTGAATACCAGGTTTGCACCAGCAGGAAAGATTTTTTCCTCTTAAAAATCCTGTATGTTTTTTCATTTCACCCAGCATGTATTTTTCATAAAGGTAGAACGCATCTTCCCTTGTTACAATTTTTTACCGCGTTACATAAATTTCCCTGTCAACTTTATCAAGAACATTAAAAAATTGCGGAGAAACCTTTTCACTCATTTTAAAAGGGTTGCCGAATTTAGAAGGTCTTCCGATGTAGACAATTGGAAGCCCGTTCGGGCTTAATTATTTGAAGGTTATTAATATCTCATCCCCGTTCCGGACATCCGTTATTAAATAATTTAATCCGTTCATCTCTTTCAGATCATATTTATTTTTTGCATCAACCCGGTCGGGCTTTTCTATGAACCTGAATGTAAGGCCATGAATGACGGTTTGATCAGGGAGACTTATTTTTAATCCTGCAGCATTGTCTGATTCAGAAATGCCAACGGAAAGATCTCTGAGGTCATTACGGTATTTTGCAACTTCATCAAGAGAGGTTATCCAGCAATTTTTAGTCCGCAGTGTATCGGTTAAATTTTTCAGCGGCCGCAGACTGTTTTCACTCAGTCCGGTGTATTGAGGCTGACCCTGATAGATCATTATCCCATTGTACTTATTTACTGCATGTTCAAAAAAGTCCAGCAGATATTTTTCAAACAGCTGCGCGTCATTCCTTTCCATATCACCGGAATAATCATTTTCAGTTTCTGATCTCTCAAAATAAAATCTATCATCATTTTTGACGGGACATAGTTCGAGAAGGTGCAGCGTTTTATAATATGAATCTTTTGATACGGGAATATTATAAGGGAAGACCGAACCTGTATAACCCTTCAGATGATCCACCCCGATACTTGTATCAAATATATATCCTTTTCCATCGGCATAAATGAGTCCCCAGAAATTAGGGCTGTTATATGGAAATCGAATTCCGGTAAAATGTTCATTGAATTTTTGTTCATTTAAAATAATCTGTCTTGATATTTCCGGATAGTTTGCTGTACTATAATTCTTAGGTGAATAAAGACCGGACTGAAGGGAATTCCTTTCATCATTCTGAAGAATTTTTTTCTGTTCATCTGTTAATGAAGAATCAATGAAAAATGTTGCAGGAATATTTCCGGCTTTCAGAAAATTTACCACTGTATTGTATTTTTCCGCATCTCCCAGTGAATTAAAGCTGATGCAAAAGGCGGATGTATTTCCATTGGGCCAGGGACTTAATTCGCATCGGATTTTATTATCCTGCGAATAGCCATCTAATACATAATTATAAAAATTTTCAATCTGCTGAATTCCGGATACTCCTCCGTCATTGGAAGGATGCAGGAGATATGTTGAAGTCAGTAAAAAAGCTTTGCCCTTACCAAAATTATTTTGAATTATTGCCGGTATTTTTTCCTCACCGTTTTTCCATTCTGCCAGCACCTTTACTTTATCTGAAATTATTTCCGAAGGGATCAGTACCCATTCATTTTCATCTATGGGTTCTCTAACCCTTCCATTCCATATGCGGACATCTTTTTCTTCAATTGAAAATCCGTCCATATCTCTTTCCTTCATCTTAATTCCGAAGACTTCAGATAATTTCCATGTAGCAGGATTTAATTCTCCGTTAAGATATGCCCTGTCAGCTTCGTCCATTGTATTTCTGCCGATATTCTCTTCCGCGATTAAAGTACCTCCGTTCCTTACCCAGTTGGAAATATTTTCCATTTCAGCATCCGAAAGAAATGTCAGGGAATATTTTTTGTCTCCGTCATGATATCCGATCGATGTTGGTATTATCATAACCGAATATTTCGCAAGGACATCAGGCTGCAAAAGAACATCTCTGTTATCGAGCCAGACAAATGCTCCTCTCTTGTTAAAGCTTTGTATCGCCGTTATTACCCCAAGGGATAATTCACCATTACCATCCTCCACACCTGTAGTTAAGAACAGGACTTTAGGAAGCATTCTTGATTCGTTATTCGTGGTGTATATCTTCCCCCGTCCGGAAAGAACAGGAATTAATGCATAAGCGATAATTCCCACTGCAACAACAGAAAGTATTATTAAATATTTTTTCAATTTAATCGCCCAGCTTTTCAATTGTCACTTCTTTGTCCGGGTAAACACTGATATAAATTTTGTTATTCCGGGGATTGTAGATTCCGTCTACGACACTGTTTGTGATTTTTACAATTTTCCAGCCGGTGGAAAATTCAATTGTCAAAGGTATGTTGTAAATCCCGGGATCAAGCTGACTTACGGCATTTAAAAAAATCTTATCACCATGATCGGTGATCTCCAATTTTGAATTTTCTCTTTCTTTATAATACCTTCCGACAATGCTGATCGGTGCGATCCAGTAATCTGAATTTCTTACGAGACGCATCTGCTTATCGAACATTTCAGGAGTTACGGAATAGGTTGCAGTTACATTATGATACTTCATCAGATTCATTTCCTTGGAGTCGTGAGGGAATATGTTGTGATAATTTAAAATAAGCCATTTCCCCTTTGATTCGTTTATAAAGTTGTTCAATTCTTCCATCGTGGGGCTATCTTCATTGTAAATTGTATGAGTTGTAAGCTTGTACGGATTTAAGTTTTCAGAATTATTAATATTTTCCTCACCTGTTCTTGCAAATATATAGCCAGCATCTCCTGCCATTGAAAATAATTCCTTTCTCGTTGAAGAATATGGAAAAACAAAAGTAAAAACTTTAGAGCCTAATTTATTCTCAGCTATTAATCTTGAATCAGTCATTTGCTTAAGCGCATCTTCATTTGTCATTGTATCCATTTTGATGTGATAGTAATTATGCGATGCTATCTCATTTCCTTTCTCCATCAATTCCTTTGCCTGCTTCCACCCAAACTTCTCAATCCCAAAACTTCCTTTCTCTGCAGAGGAGCTTGGATTTTCCTGAGTCCAGTCTGTAACCAAAGCAAAGGTTGACTTTATCCCATACTTTTCTATGATAGGCTCACCACTGTTATATTGAGTCATCATGCCGTCATCAAGAGATACTGATATAACTCCGTTTTTATCTCCGGACCATTTTGAAATATTAAATGAAGGCACAATTTCTTTTTGCGCGGTATCTTCCTCAACTTTTATGTCCGCGAACAAATCTTTGAACATGTAGTAGGATCTCTTTGGACGTGATTTATAATCCGGCTGTTCCCATTTTTCCCATTTGTAAACTTCAGGATTTTTATCCGGGATCTGCTTTACATTTTCATCTTTCTTATCCGTGATATAAGAATAAATATGAAATCCTTCCGTTTCAATGCTTTCAATTTCACCTGTTCCCTTTTTATCATCCAATACATTTCGTGAGGATGGATCGCTGACATTCAGCAAATGCCATGGCAGTCTCAACTCAAGTATTTTATCTTTTTCATTCCACATCCAGTTTGAATTAGAATACTTATCATTACTGCTGTTACCGTAAATAAGTCCGCTCCTGTCATAAACCATCCCATCAGTCTTTTCTCCCACAAGAGATTCCCGATTGCGGTTTGACAATAATATTTCTCTGACAAATTTTCCGCCGTAGTTTTCTTTCGATGAATAAACAGGGACGTAATCATTATAAATATCCGAGTATACAGAATATGGTTCATCTACAAGGATCGATGCACTGTCCTTATTATTAAAGTTTATTAGGAACTCAATTCCTCTGTCCAGATCTTTTTTTAAGAACGGCAGCTTATGGTCACCCTTTGCCTTATCATAAGTATCGATCCCGATATAAAAATTATTTTTATCAAAATCAAAATCATCCAGCTGATATTTCATATAGAAATATTCTGCATCGGAGCCTGCTGAAACAGAATATTTATTTTTCTCGGCCAGCTTTTCTTTTTCCGTCCAGTCATTTTCATTTCCATCAATGATCTTTGTCCTTTGTTCAATCGCAACAATACCGAAATTCTGCTCGGCATTTTCCATATTATGCCACAGCTTTCTTCTCGAGGGCGGAACTTCGAAATCGGTTACAAGCCAGCTGACCTTAAACCATTCATCAATCCATTCAAAATAAACTGCTCCGCCGCAACCGGTGTTTAAAATATCTTCAGTAAGAATTTTATTTTTATCTGCCTGCTCTTCTTCACTGTATCCTCCCTGACGAAAACCTGACAATGTATAATGACTGTTGCCTCTGCTTGAAGGAAGCCCATATTCCGCGATCACAAGCGGCATGTCGGGACAATGGTTTTTCAGATCCTGAAGGTATGCGTAATAATTGTCTTTTATACCTGAAGCATTAGAAACGTTCTTATATTTTTCATCTCTGTAAATAAAATCGGGATAATAAGGATAAGCATGATAAGCGCTGTAGATGCCCGCTTTAAATAAATTTGTAATATAAAATTTTCTGAAATCAATACTTTCAATATCATTATCATATTCACGGACTTTTTTGTTTTCAATAAATTCGGAGTTATGATACATCGGATCTGTAGGCAGCCAGTTAACAAATGACACCGGTCGCTGCTCTTCATATAGCTGTGTCTCATACTGCACCGTGAAATCCATCATCTGTGCAAGCCAGCATTCCATTGGTGTTCCCTGAGGAAGAGAAATAAAATTGCCGGAGTAATTATTATTTTTGTTTTTTGAATTTGTAAGTGTAACTGTCAGCGGCTCCCATTCCCTTCCCAGCAAAATTCCGATCACACTGGAAGAAATATCTCTCGCAAATATTCCCCCGGCATGACCCTGTCTTTCCTGTATCACTGCGTTCCCGTGTATCACATCAATCACATCTTTAATTTCCTTTTGAAAGTTTTCCACATAATTTTTATCAAGGTAATTATTACTATCGGTTTCATCAGCCCAGATGCCCTGGAGAATGTATAATGGCTTGCTTGCATTATCAATATTATACTGGGCGAAGGCATCATAAAACTGCGGAGGTAATATTGTGTAAACCCGCACAGTGTTTGCATTCATATCCGCTATCTTTCTGAACCAGTCGAGATAAGTGTCATAAGAAGCGGAGAACTCCGAAGGATAATAACCCGGCAAGGCAACTCCGAGATTAACTCCCTTCAGAAAATGCGGTTCCCATTGCTGAATGTTTTCCCCGTTCTTAATTTTTGTTTCAAGTATGGAAAAATATTTATTTCCGGTTTTAAATCTGAATTTCGAATTCTCAGCTTTTTCCTGAAGATCTGTTAATGATATTTCCGGAAGGAGCTTCTTTTTTTCACCGCCTACATTTACTCTTATGATCCTTTTTTCCCTTATTGAGTTTTCGAGCTGCATCATCTTATAAACTGTAAAGCTCAATACAGTTATTAATATTAATATTACAAAATATTTTAATTTTAATGCCGAGAAAAATGATGCGACCGGTGTTTGCATAAATTATAATTGCAGTTTTCTAAAAGCTCTTGGTTATATTTAAAAAACTATTATAGCTTGTATAAAACGGATCATTATACCTGCTGAGACTCAAAGACAAAGAAAAATTGTTTGTAAAATATCCGGCTTCTCCGTCAGCATCCCAGATAAAGATATTATTATTGTCTACTTTTATTCCGCTTCCCATATATAAAAAGTAACTTCCGAAAGTATTATAAAATGTAGCATTTATTCCTGAGAGCTTTCTCTCGGTAGGTGAGTAATAAAGCGGTGAATAATACTTAAATCCTTTTGAGGAATATTGTAAGCCTGCATCGATGGCAGGCTTTTTTAAAATTTTGTAACGGATCTCAAATGAGAAATTTGAATTGGGATTTTTTGCCTTATCTTCAAATCCGTCAACAAAATTGAAATCAACAACGCCTGAAAAATATCCTGCTGAAATTGTAAGATCTTTGTAATTTAAATCAACATTATCGCTTGCATAATACTGTCCGACCTGCGTCCAGTAATAAAAATAATCATAAGATAGAGTAAGGTAATTTTTTATAATGATTTTATCTAAATCTATTCCTGATTTAAGAGCGAATCCGTAAGAAGTAAATGTTGAATCACTCAAACTTCCCGATCCGAATAATGAAATTGAATTACGTTCATTAAAGTCAAACTCTGTGTTTAATATTGTGTTATCATACCATTTCTTTCTATCAGGCTGATTTACCTCAACTCTTTTGGCATTCTCGATCCCTGTGCTGAGAGTAACCATAAACAGATCACTGAACCTTTTACCGAGCTTTAAATTCTGGTAGACGGAACTCGTGGAATAATTCTCTTCTATTTCTTTTAAATACCCGCCCTTAACATTAACATCAAGCCCTTCAAAGAATCCTGAACTCTTTCCTGTGTTCTGCAGACTTTTTATTTTATGTAAAGAATTATTTAAAATTGAATATTGCTTATTGCTGAGGTTGTCGAAGGATTTGAAACTGCTATTTGGAAAACTGTATTTTGATTTATCAGGAAATTTATTTTTGTAAATGCTGTAGAATGGACAATTTAATAAATTGATTCTGATCAGATGTTCCTGACCGAATGAGATGCTGTTAATAAAAAAAATTAATATAAATAATGTCAGAACAAAATTTAATATTTTATTCCGGCTAATATTAATTTGCTTCTGTTGTTGCAACTCTCTGAATCCCCTTTCTTTCGAATTTATTCCATTCACTTTTTTCCCTCGCAAAATCTATCAAACCTTTGAACTGGGAAAATATTTTTACAAATGAATAAGTAAAGTCGCCTATAATGCTGACAACAACTAGCCTTACCCAGTCTGTAACTGTTTTATATCTCAATGCATCCAGATTTCTTATCGCCTGTTTTTCACCCCACCTCTCTATTATCACTGTTGTAATGCTTGTAATCAATGCGGAAGTAAGAGTGAACACCAATACCATCGATAAGACCCAGCTTGTATTGACAAGTCCAAGTATTGAAACGAATATTATAAATATAATTGAGAGTGTTTTTATTAACGGCGCTATCAGCTCAAAGAATATATAGTAAGGTAAAGCCAGTAAGCCGGTCGAAAAATATTTCGGATCGAACAGCATCTTGCCATGCATGAACAAACATTCGGCAAGACCGAGATGCCATCGCGACCTTTGCCTGTAAAGATTTTTTAAATTATCCGGAGCTTCAGTCCAGCATAAAGGTTTTGCAAGATAAACGACCTTGCCGGGTTTGTTCTGCTCATGATAATATCGCCAAAGCCGTACGACAATTTCCATGTCCTCGCATACGGTATTCTTTTCGCTCTGAAAGATCTCTCGTATGTATTTGTGATTATTCTTTGACGTAAGGAAACCGCCGACATTCAAAAGATCTTCCCTTCTGTAAACTGAAAATGCGCCGGACATGATGAGAAGAGAATTTATTTTGCTCAGACCTATTCGTGATATCAGAAAAGATTTTATGTATTCTGTGATCTGCCATAGAATCCAGATATTACGGGGCATTTTGAAGTTGACAATTTTATTGTTTTCAATTACGGTCTCGTTTAATATCGCAAGCTGTCCGCCTGTTACAAAGACTCTCTTATCCATCAGCATCGGCATTACGACTTTACGCAGAGAGCTTTCATCAAGTATGGAATCGGCGTCAACTGTACATATGAATTCTCCCGTGGAATAATTTATTCCCGAATTTAATGCATCTGCTTTCCCGCCGTTTTCTTTATCGATCAAAATTATTTTACCGTTATCACAGGAGTAAATGCCCTTGACTTCAGAAGTATTAAGGTATCTTTCAAGCTTGTGTGTGGAAATTTTAAAATCATAAAGGCTTAAAAGAGTTTTAATAGTATTATCAGCGGAGCCGTCATTTACAATTATTATTTCAAAATCGGGATAGTCCAGGTTGTTTAGCATTTCTATGCAATGTAATATCGAGACATGTTCGTTATAAGCCGGGACAATAATAGAAGCTTTCCTGAAAAATTCGTTAAGCTCGATCTCAACCTCATACTTATTCTTATCCGACTTAAAGGAATAAAGAAAGATGAAAAATAAAATCAGGTCGATTAGAAAATAACCTATAAAATAAATTATAAATAATTTTTCAATGACCCTGATAATCGTATTTTCCAATTATGTGCGTAAAGTTTTTATTAACCTTAAAAGAGGGAGAATATAATAAAGAATAGTAAAAATTATTTGTAATAATTGTATACAAGGCAGATACATTTCAAAATTGTGTTACTAACTTTGATCCGGTTTATTTATATTGATACTCTCGATTTAAAATAAAATAGAAGTATTAAAGAAAACAAACAACTTTTATATTTCTCCAAACAAATTTTAGATTTATTATTTGAATGAAAAGTTTAATTACCGGTTTTATAGTCTTTATATTCATTTTCAGTTCAACAGTAAATTCACAGGTAATAACCCGGTGGATGAGTGTTTACAACGGTCCCGCAAATGATACGGATATTGTTACTTCAATGATTGCAGATAATATGGGTAATGTTTACGTAACGGGTTACAGCATAGGAAACAGTACAGGTAAAGACTTTGTGACAGTTAAATACAATTCGGACGGTTCCCAACAATGGGCTGAAAGATATAACAACGATATTGATAACGGGGATGATATTGCCAAAGCGATTGCGGTTGATGCTTCAGGCAATGTCTATGTAACAGGATACAGCTTCAGCAGCAAATCTTTAGATGATTATATCACGATTAAATATTCACAGTTCGGGAAAGTGCTCTGGAAATCAAAATACATAGGG